>JBHADS010000538.1:0-6611 GCA_041855185.1 Lautropia sp.
CGCAGTGGCCGCAGGCGAGCCTACCGTGGGCGGATGCTCGAACAAGCCGGCACGACCGACCACGCCATAGGGCGCCATCGCCTCGATCAGATCGGGAAAGATCGTGATGATTTCAAAGTCGAGCATGGAAGCTCACCGTTTCGCAGCCGCAGCGCCTCAGCGCCAGTCGGCCGCCCAATCGACGCGAATCTGTCGTGCGCTCAGATCGACCGAGGTGACGATGGCCTCGACGAAAGGAATCAGCATTCCATCCTCGAGGCGCAGCACCTGCTGGGCGCCGTGGTCATCCAGCGCCACCACCACGCCGAGCGGCTGGTCCTGCTGACCGATCACTTCGCAACCGATCAGATCGGTGTGATAGAACTCCCCTTCTTCGGCGGGCGGGAAATCGGCACGATCGACCTCGATCTCGACCCCCTTGAGCGCCAGCACCTGCTCACGGCTCAGGGGCGCCATGCCCTCGGGCAGTTCGACCTCGGCCACCAGCATGTCGCCCTGGACGCGACAACGCCGGCAGCGCAGTTGCATGGGCAACTGGAGCGGCCGGGAGGCTGCACGGACAGGAAGCTTGGGGACCGAGCCTTTGTTGGGCACCGAGGCTCCGGGGCCGGACCGCGCAGCAGAAGGAGCAAGCTCATCGGCTGCGGCCTCGACCAGACGCCATCGTTTGACATCGCGCAGCACCGAATCGAAGACCGAGCTGTAAGGCTCGATCTTCAGTGCGCCGTGGACGCCGTGGCTGCCCCGAATCCTGCCGACGGCCACCCACTGCGGGCCGGCCGCCGTCATTTCAGCGCTGCTCAGGCTGCAGCCTGTTCAGCAGCGGGTTGCTGCTTGCCGACCAGCTTGGCCAGGCGAGCAACGCTGGGCGACAGTTGCGCGCCCTGCGACACCCAGTGCTGCACACGAGCCAGATCCAGGCGCAGCGCCTGCTGATCCTTCTCGGAAGCAACCGGGTTGTAGAAGCCGAGGCGCTCGATGAAGCTGCCATCCCGACGATTGCGCTTGTCGGTCACGACGATGTTGTAGAAAGGGCGCTTCTTGGAGCCACCGCGCGAAAGACGAACAACGACCATTGAGTAATCTCCGAATGGCAAGCTTCGGCAACCGGTTCGCGGACATCGGACTCAAAGCCCGAAGCATCCGCAGACCGCCGCACACCTGCCGACAACAACCTTGTACAAGGCAAACGGACTCCGCACCAAAGGCAGTCTTGCGCAGAGCGCGGCACGCCATTTGCCCGAAAAATCCGCAATTAGGAAAGTAACTCTTGATTATAGCTTCCGATCGATGGCTTGTCATGCGCTGCCTTCTGCGGGCTGCCTTCTGCTGAATAGCGTTCCGCAGAACCTGTGCCCTGCTGTCGCCCAGCCCTCTCCTGCCCTGCGCACGCCCCCCTCTCCAGCAAGCCATGGCCGCCCGGGCGCCCATCAGCGACCACACCCCGCCCCAGCTTGCATGTTTTTGACAACACCGCCCTCCCGGGCGGCCCGCAGCCCGGCGGTCAGACATTGGCTAAAAGCCCACAAAATGGTTAATCTTGAGGCTTACTGACACCGCGGAGCCCCAGGCCCGGCTCCGAATCGATCCGGGCGTCTCATCGCCCCCTCGGCCGTTGCCATCAGCCGCGCCCGCCAGAGGCTGTGCTGCCCATCATATCCCCCTTGGATGAGCAGCCCCTGCAGGCGCCGCTGATCCGATGAGAGGAGATGGGAGCGCACGTTCTGTTCGGCGACACCCTGGCCGGTGGCTCCCCGCTTCGAGCTGCGTCATCGCCATCGTCAGGGCGTGCCAACACTATTGCCCGTATTCCCGTGCGGGCCCCTATCGCGTGCTGCAACCGGGCAGCCTCATCGCCCGGCGCCTGTCTCTCCCGAATAGTGTTCGCACTTCCCGTGCATCCGGCCCTGGCCGGCCGAAGCCTGTGTGTCGCTTCGGAGCGTTCCCTTGGACTTCAGTTTCAGCCCCACCCAACAGCTGCTCATCATTCTGCTGCTGGTCATCTTCAGTGCCTTCTTCTCCGCTGCCGAGATCGCATTGGCCGCCTCGCGCCGCCTCAAGCTCAAGATCATGGCCGACGAAGGCAATGCCAGGGCGGCCGAGATCCTGGCACTGCAGGCACGCCCCGGTCAGTTCGTCACGGCGGTACAGATCGGCGTCAATGCCGTCGCCATCCTGGCCGGCGCCATCGGCGAATCGGCACTGAGCCCCTCCTTCAGCGTCTGGATCGGCACCTTCTATGACGGCCCCTGGCTGCCCGCCCTGGCCGGCACCGCCTCCTTCCTGGTCGTGACGGCGCTGTTCATCCTGTTTGCTGACCTGCTGCCCAAACGGGTGGCGATGCTGATCCCCGAGACACTGGCCCTGCGCCTGGTCCGGCCGATCCATGTCTGCATCGCGCTCTTCAAGCCGCTGGTCTGGATCTTCAACACCCTGGCCGATCGCATCATCCGCCTGTTCGGACTGCCCGCCCATCGCAGCGACGAAATCACCTTCGACGACATCTCGGCCATCGTCGATGCTGGGGCGCAGGCAGGTGTGCTGCCCGACACCGAGCACCACCTGATCGAGAACGTCTTCGAACTGGAATCCCGTCTGGTGTCATCGGCGATGACCACCCGGGAGAGCATCGCCTATCTGACCCTGCAGGAGAGCGACCAGGAACTGCGCACGCAGATCGCCCAGCTCACCCATTCCCGCTTTCTGGTCTGCGAGGACGAGATCGACCAGATCGTCGGCTATGTGGAATCCAAGGATCTGCTGGCCCGCATCATCAACAACGAGCCGCTGACGCTCAAAGGCGCGCCGCTGATCAAGCAGGTGCTGACCATCCCCGATTCACTGACCCTGTCCGAGCTGCTGACCCAATTCCGCGCCAGCCGCGAGGACTTCGCCATCGTACTGAACGAGTATGCGCTGGTGGTCGGCCTGATCACGCTGAACGACGTGATGAGCACCGTGATGGGCGATCTGGTCAATGACAATCAGAGCCAGATCGTCAAGCGTGACGACGACAGCTGGCTGATCGACGGGCTGACCCCGGTCGACAACGTGCTGCGCGCCCTCGACATCGAGGAGCTGCCCGAGGACAGCAACTACGAGACGCTCGCCGGCTTCATGATGTACAGCCTGCGCCGGATGCCGAAGCTGACCGATACCGTCACCCATGCCGGCTACAAGTTCGAAGTCATCGACATCGACAAGCACCGGATCGACCAGCTGCTGGTGACACGGATCAAACCCAGCCCCGAACAGGCCAGAAGCGACGGCCCGGATTGAGGCCGTCACCCGCCCTTCAATCGCTGCATGCGTGATACTGCATGCAGTATTCATCATCATGCACCTCAGACCCCGGCACCGTGCCGGGATCTGAGGAAGAAACAAAGCGCCACTCGTCAGAACCGAAGCCTGTCAGCGGCTTCGGATCGAACAGACCGTGCGCCGTGCCCCCGGTCGGATGACCCGCCCCCCTTCAGGGACGAACCGGATGGGCCATGAAGCCGCTGCCGAGGAAGCTGCCCTGCCGCCCATTGATGGCTCCGGGCGAGCTGCGATACTGCGAGGCATAGCCTGCCGGCGGAGGCATGATCGGGAGCGCCTGCGATGCCCAACCCGGGTAGACGGCGCCGCTCGAATGCACGGTATAGGATGCCCCCTGCAGGCTGTCACGGCGTACAGCGGCCGCCTCGCGTGCCAGCCGGGCCTGTGCCTCGATGGCCTGCCGCTCGGCATGGCGCTGGTCGAAGGCGCGTGCCTGGTGCTCCCACTCCAGACGCTCTGCCTCCAGCACATCATCCGGCAGCGGATCGGGCAGACGGTACTCACGGCTGCGCAGTTCGCTCGCCCCCGGCTCCGGCTTGTCACCGAAGACCACCGAGCCATCCTGCATCCGCGACTGATAGACCTTGGTGATGGTATCGGCCTGTACCGGCACCTGGGTCAGCAGCCCCCCCATCGCCACCACGGCGCAGTACAGCAACCATTTGCCCCCCGACATCTGCCACGCTGCCGCAGAAGCCGAACGATCGGTATCAAGGGTCTCGGCCGGACGCCGAACCATGTCGAAACTCGAATCCATGCCACAACTCTCATCTGATGAACGGCGCACGACAGTGGCGCCAACGGTGTTGATTCTTGACGTGGATTCGTGCAACCCGCAAGCGCCGCCGCTCAACTATCTGAAAAACCGTCGGCGCCTTTCACACTGGCCTCCCAGCACCGCTGCCGAGGGACAAAAGCTGCCAACTATTTCACGGAGCCGCCTGCCTCTCCGGCCGACACGGCACAACACTGCAGAAGTCCCATCCACGCAAAAAGGGCCGGGCCCACCCGCACAGCATTCGCTGCACGGACAGACCCGGCCCTGGCGCACACCGACACGGCCGCCCCGCGACCGCGCACGGTTTCAGTGCTTCATCAGCCGAGCTTGGCGGTCAGCTCGGGCACCACCTCGAACAGATCGCCGACCAGACCGTAGTCGGCCACGCTGAAGATCGGCGCCTCCTCGTCCTTGTTGATGGCGACGATGATCTTGCTGTCCTTCATGCCGGCCAGGTGCTGGATGGCCCCGGAGATGCCGGCCGCAATGTAGAGCTGCGGCGCGACGATCTTGCCGGTCTGGCCGACCTGCAGGTCGTTGGCGACATAACCGGCATCGACCGCGGCACGCGAGGCGCCGATGGCGGCGCCCAGCTTGTCGGCCAGCGGCTCCAGCACTTTCTGGAAGTTCTCGGCGCTGCCCAGCGCCCGTCCACCAGCCACCACCACCTGGGCGGCCGACAGCTCGGGGCGATCGCTCTTGGCGGTTTCACGCCCGACGAAGCTGGACTGCGCGGGCACGGCCGCAGCAGCCACCTTTTCGACGGCGGCAGAGCCGCCTTCGGCTGCCGCGGCATCGAAGGCCGTGGTACGGACCGTGATCACCTTGACCGCGTCACTGCTCTGCACCGTCGCCACCGCGTTGCCGGCGTAGATCGGGCGCTGGAAGGTGTCGGGCGAATCGATCGCGATCACCTCGGAGATCTGCGCCACATCCAGCAGCGCCGCCACCCGGGGCAGCACGTTCTTGCCGTGCGCGGTGGCCGGCGCCACGATGTGGCTGTAGCCGGCGGCCTGGGCCACCACCTGGGCAGCCACGCCCTCGGCCAGCTGCTCGGCCAGCGAAGCATCCTCGACCAGCTTCACCTGGCTGACACCCGCCACCTTCGCGGCAGCGGCAGCGGCCGCCTCGGCGCCATTGCCCACCACCAGCACATGGATATCACCACCGAGCTTGGAAGCGGCAGCCACAGCGTTCAGGGTTGCGCCTTTCAGCGACGCATTGTCATGTTCTGCAATTACCAAAATGGCCATGGTCATTCCTCTATCGATTGTGCTTTTTTCAGGGATCAGATGACCTTGGCTTCGGTCTTCAGCTTGCTGATCAACTCATCGACACTGCTCACCTTCACGCCCGCCTTGCGTGCGGCCGGCTCGGCCACCTTCAGCGTCTTCAGGCGGGGGGCGGGATCGACCCCCAGATCGGCCGGCGTCGTCTTGTCGAGCGCCTTCTTCTTCGCCTTCATGATGTTGGGCAGCGTCACATAGCGCGGCTCGTTCAGGCGCAGGTCGGTGGTGATCACCGCCGGCAGCGACAGGCTGACGGTTTCCAGACCACCATCGACCTCACGGGTGACGTTCACACGACCGTCGGCCAGCTCGACCTTCGAGGCAAAGGTTCCCTGCGGCAAATTGGCCAGCGCAGCCAGCATCTGCCCGGTCTGGTTGGCATCGTCGTCGATGGCCTGCTTGCCCAGGATCACCAGTCCGGGTTGCTCCTTGTCGACCAGGGCCTTGAGCAGCTTGGCCACAGCCAGGGGCTGCAGTTCTTCGCTGGTTTCGACGAGGATGGCGCGATCGGCACCGATGGCCATGGCCGTGCGCAGGGTTTCCTGGCACTGGGCGACACCGCAGGACACGGCAATGACCTCGGTCACGGTGCCCTTTTCCTTCAGGCGCACCGCTTCCTCGACGGCGATTTCGTCGAAGGGGTTCATGCTCATCTTGACGTTGGCGATATCAACGCCAGTGTTGTCCGACTTGACGCGGACCTTGACGTTGTAGTCCACCACGCGCTTGACGGCTACCAGGACTTTCATGCGAGCGACTCCAGATGGTTTGGGGTTTGGTTCTTGTGATTGACGTGAACGTCAACCGCAGGATTCTATTGCACCGCATCATTCGGGAGGGTCACCCGGATGACACAAAAAAGAACGATCGTGCTTTTTTTTGATTATACGCGGACAGCGGACCGCATCTCAGGATTTCATGTACACCACGCGTTGGGGGTACGGAATGTCGATCCCGGCCTCGCGCAATCCGCTCAGGATGCGCTCATTGATCTCCGAACGCAAGCTCAACTGCCCTTTGTCGGGGTCGCCAATCCAGATGGCCAGCGTGAATTCCAGGCCATCGGCACCGAAATTGGCGAGGTAGGCCGCAGGCGCCGGATCCTTGAGCACGCGAGGGCTGGCCGCTGCTGCCGCGCACAGGATCGCCCGCACGCGCGCCACGTCGCTGTCGTAGCCCACCGCCATCTGCAGCGTGAGCAGCACCCGGGAATCGGCGAGCGA
>JBHADS010000539.1:0-4307 GCA_041855185.1 Lautropia sp.
AAGACGCGCCGGATTGATCAATCCGGCCGGATCGAAAGCCTGCTTCAGACGCTGTTGGATCGCCTGATTGACGGGGGCCAACGGGTGAAAGCGCGGCACATCGGCGTGTGCCTCGTCGGCACGGAACAGCGTCGCCGTCCCGCCGGCCCGCTCGGCCACCTCGCGCACCACCGTCGCCGAGGGCACCTCGCCCACCGGCGGCACATACCAGCGAAGCGCCCCGCCCCACTCGGTCATCATCGGACCGGGCAGGGACAGTGCTTCGGCCGTGGAAGGCACCGACAGCCGCCACAACGGCCCCGGCTGCCAGAAATACGGATGCCGCTGATTGCGGATCGACAGCCAGAAGCCTGCCGCCTCGCCGCTGCCGATCACCTCGCCGCCCAGCTGCTGCTGCGCGGATTCCACCGCACGCTCGGCGCCGCACAGGCGCACCCACAGCACACCGTCATGCCAGAGCGTGGCCCCCACCGGCAGCGGCTTGCCGCCCCACTGGTTGCACGCTTTGATCGCCTCGGCCTCGGTCATCGGCAAGGCCAGCGTCTGGTCCGCCTTCGGCTGCGGCAGCACCTTCAGCGACACCTCGGCAATCATGCCCAGGACGCCCATCGACCCCACCAGCAGGCGCGACACATCGTAACCGGCGACGTTCTTCATCACTTCGCCACCGAAGCGCATCACCTCGCCGCCGGGCGACACCAGCACCGTGCCCAGGATGAAATCCCGCACCGCCCCCGTCGACAGCCGTCGCGGCCCCGACAGGCCAGTGGCCACCATGCCGCCGACCGTGCCGCCGGGCTCGAAGTGCGGCGGCTCGAAGGGCAGACACTGCCCCTCACGGGACAGCAGCGCCTCCAGCTCGGCCAGCGGCGTGCCGGCACGTACCGTCACCACCAGCTCGGAAGGGTCGTAATGCACCACCCCGCTGTAGCGCCGGCAATCGATCACTTCAGGATCGGGCCGGCCCGCAGGCCAGGGGTTGCCATAGAAACGATGGGTGTCACCGCCCTGCAGACGGATCGGCCGCCCCGCCGCATAGGCATCCGAGAGCTGGGTGCGCAATTCGCCCAGGATGGCGTGGGCCGCCAGCTCGTCGGCCGACAGGGCAGCGGGCGCGACCACCGCCGGCTCGGCACCGCCCACCGAGGGCTGCGCCGCCGACCCAGCAGGCGTCGGCCCCTTCTGCGGCACATCCGCGGCGCCTTCGTCCGCAGCGCGCCCGGCATTGCGCGGCGTCCAGTTTTCTTGTTGAGCAGACATATTCCAAAGACTCCGGCGTTCAGAAGCGGGGCAATTCGGGAAACTTGAGGCGGCCATGCTGCACATGCATCCGCCCGTATTCGGCGCAGCGATGCAGGGTGGGCAGCGCCTTGCCCGGATTCAGCAACCCCGGCGGATCGAAGGCCCGCTTCACCGCGAAGAAGGCGGCCCGCTCGGCTTCGGAGAACTGCACACACATCGAATTGATCTTCTCGATGCCCACCCCATGCTCGCCGGTGATGGTGCCCCCCAGCTCGACGCACAGCTCCAGGATTTCGGCGCCGAACAGTTCGGCACGCTCCCACTCGCCCGGAATGCAGCTGTCGAACAGGATCAGCGGGTGCAGATTGCCGTCACCGGCGTGAAAGACGTTCATGCAGCGCAGACCGTACTTCCGCTCCATGTCGGCGATGGCCAGCAGCATCCGGCCCAGCTTGCGCTTCGGAATGGTGCCGTCCATGCAGTAGTAGTCGGCCGAGATGCGCCCGGCGGCCGGGAAGGCATTCTTGCGTCCCGACCAGAAGCGCAGCCGCTCGGCCTCGGAATGCGAGACCTGCACCCGGGTGGCCCCGGCCTTGCGCAGTACCGCCTCCATGTCGGCGATCTCCTCGGCGACCTCCTCGGCCGTGCCATCGGATTCCAGCAGCAGAATGGCGGCCGCCTCCAGGTCGTAGCCGGCCTTCACGAATGGCTCGACCGCCTTCGCCGCCTGCTGATCCATCATCTCCATGCCGGCAGGAATCAGGCCCGCGGCAATGACGGCCGCCACCGCGTCACCGGCCGTTTCCACATCGTCGAAGGAGGCCATGATCACCTGCGCCACCTTCGGTGTGGGCAGCAGCTTCACCACCACCTCGGTCACGACCGCCAGCATCCCTTCCGAGCCGATGTTGACCCCGAGCAGATCCAGCCCCGGCACATCGAGCGCCGCCCCGCCGGCGACGATCGGCGCACCGAAGGTGACGATCTCGCCATCGATGGTGATGGCCCGGATCGACAGCACGTTATGCACCGTCAGACCGTACTTCAGACAGTGGACGCCGCCCGAGTTCTCACTGACATTGCCCCCGATGGTGCAGGCGATCTGCGACGAGGGGTCCGGTGCATAGAAGAGCCCATGCGGGGCGGCCGCCTCGGAGATCGCCAGATTGCGCACCCCGGGCTGCACGCGGGCCGTCCGCGACACCGGATCGAGCGCCAGGATACGGTTGAAGCGCACCATCGACAGCAGCAGCCCGCCGGCATGGGGCATGGCACTGCCGGTCAGACCGGTGCCAGCGCCTCGGGGCACCATCGGCACCTGCATCGCACGGCACAGTTTGATGATGGCCACCACCTGTGCCTCGGTCTCGGGCATGGCAACCACGGGGGGCATCTGACGATAGGCCGTCAGCCCATCGCACTCATAAGGACGCAGATCCTCATCCCGGTAGAGCAGCGAACCGACCGGCAGAATCGCCTGCAAGCCCTCGATCAGTTGCTGCAGGCGCTCGGCCGGCAATGCGTCTGCCGTATTCTGGAAAGGCTGTTCCCCCTCCTGCAGCCTGGGGAGCCTTTCCGTGACGTGCTGTGCAGTCATCAGCTTCTCATTGTTGTGTAGGTGACGATCGGGACGCCGCCCGCAGCCCCGCTGCACGACGTTGGTCCCCTCCCGATACAGCTCCGCACCGCGGCCTGCCTCCACAGCCAGCGGACGATCCCCGGACGGCCTTCGACGCCCCCGAAGCACGACCTGCCCTGCTGCAGCGCACGAACACCCGGCGCCATCAGGCTCAACATTCTATAGCAGCCCCCACGGCGCGCTTTGACCTAGAGCGTGTTATGCATCACGTCCTCGGCCAGAACGGAGGCAACAGCGCACACCCCGTGACCTCGGCGCCCCGATTTTTATAATACGAAGCAAGGCAGCCGCCGGCCCCGACCGCCCCCGCAAAGGCAACACCGCCTCCCGTTCGTTGACGCGGGCTGTTCTAAAACCGGCGCGCTGCTGTTAACCTGCACAATAGCGCGTGTCATGCACTCGATCACGCCCGCACGGCCTCGGCAAGCCACCGGCAGAACCAGGATGGTCCCGCCGGCCCGAAGGCTCTTCGGCGGCAGCGATCCCCTGCATGACACGCTCAGGTCTCACCCCGGCGCCGCCTGTCCATCGGCCGGTGCCGGCAACGCTTTTCATCTCCCGGAGAATGTCCGTGTCAGTTCCCAGCAATCTCAAATACACCGAGTCCCACGAGTGGCTGCGCCTCGAAGCCGACGGCACCGTCACGGTCGGCATCACCGATCACGCCCAGGCCGAACTGGGTGATCTGGTCTATGTCGAGCTGCCCGAGACTGGCCGTCAGGTCGAAGCCCAGGAAGCCTGCTGCGTGGTCGAGTCCACCAAGGCCGCCTCGGATGTCTATGCCCCGCTGGCCGGTGAAATCGTCGGCAGCAACGAAGCGCTGGCCGACGCACCGCAACTGGTCAACGAGCAACCCTTCGCGGACGGCTGGCTGTTCCGCTTCAAGCCCGCCAACCCCGCCGACCTCGACACCCTGCTGTCGGCCGACGACTACCAACAGGCACTGAAGGACTGAACACAGATGGCGGATCGGACCCCATCGGCCAACCTGGCCGACCTGCTCGGGCAAGGGCAGCACGAATTCCTGCAGCGCCACATCGGCCCCTCTGCACCGGAAGAAGCCGCGATGCTGGAGCGGATCGGCTGCGAGAACCTGGACACGCTGATTCAGGAAACCGTCCCGGCCAGCATCCTGCTGGACCCCGGTGATCAGCCGGCGCTGTCCATCGGCGAAGGCCGCACCGAAGCAGCCGCGCTGGCCGAGCTGGCCGAGCTGGCCAGTCGCAACCAGGTCTGGCGCAGCTATCTCGGCTGCGGCTATCACAACACCCTGACCCCCGAGCCGATCCGCCGCAACGTCCTTGAAAACCCCGGCTGGTACACCGCCTACACGCCGTATCAGGCTGAAATCTCGCAGGGCCGCCTCGAAGCGCTGATGGTCTTCCAGCAGATGATCATCGACCTGAGCGGCATGGAAGTGGCCAAC
>JBHADS010000540.1:0-2508 GCA_041855185.1 Lautropia sp.
CCGCTGTCCGATGCCGCGCTGCTCGAGCAGATCCTGGCCCGCGAGCTGGCCAGCGCCATCCGCGCCACCTTTCAGGGCAGCTACGCCCACTACCTGCGCCGCCTCGAAGTGCTCACCTCCACCCAGTTGCGGGATGATGAGCACCCGCTCGGCGCGCGGGCGCTGTCGCTGGCCTTGGTGTTCGCGCTGAAGCCCTTCACCCACACCCAGCCGATCTCGCTGCATCTGCGTCCCATTCTGCTGTCGGTGGCGGTGGAGCCGCTGGCCCGCCTGATCGCCGATTGCGACAGCCGTCTGATCAAGGCCGACGTGCTGCCCGAGCGCGCTGCGGCGCAGTGGCAGGGCGGGCGCGCCGTGTCCGGGCGAAAGGCGTCGCAGCGGAGCGCCGTAACGGTCGAGGGGCTTGGCGGTACGGTGTCTGCCAACAACGCCGCCAGCACCTTCGTGCGCCATGCCTCGCGTCAGGTGCTCAACGACATCCGTGCCTCGGCGGTGCTGGCGGAAAGCCCGCTGAGCGCCAACCGTGCCCGCAACGGCGGCTACCGCCGGGCGCGCCAGTTGCCCCGCATCGATTCGATCGAGCGCGACGCCGTCAGCTTCGCCCGGCACCACGGGGTTGCGCCCTACAGCCAGGAGGCGCGCACGCAGTTCTTCAAGCAGATCAGGTTGCAGATCGTGGCGGCTGGTGGCGACAGCGCCGTGCTGGCCGTGCTCGATCTGGTCAATGCGCTCTTCGACTACGCGGCCAGCGACCGTCGGCTGCCCGAGGCGGCGCGGATTCTGCTGTGGCGCCTGCAGATGCCCGCCGTCACGCTGGCCACGCTGGATTCCGGCTATCTGGGCGATGATTCGCGCTCGGTGCGTCGGCTGGTCGAGCAGCTGGCGGCCATCGCCATCGCCTATCCCGAAGAGATGCGCCCGAACAAGGCGCTCTATCAGCGTCTGCAGACGGTGGTGCGTGCGGTCGAGATCGTGGCCCATGCCTTCCATATCCGCAGCCAGGTGCTGACCGAGCAGGTGCAGCACGAGTACCAGCGCACCCACAAGGGCATGAAACAGCTGCTTTCACGTCTGGCGCGCAGCCGCAAGGAGCTGGGCAGTGTCGCGGCCAAGCGCCAGCCCAACCGGCGGGACTACTCGCGGCGTCCTTCGCGGATGCGCGAGAACCTGGTGTCCGAGGACATCCGTCGTCTGTTGGATTACCGGCTGGGGGACACCCGTGTGCCCGAATCGGTGCGGGTGTTCCTGCAGGATGTCTGGCTGCGCCACCTGCGTACCGCTGCGCTGCGCGATGGCACCAGCAGCCAGTCGTATCAGCTGGCGCTGAAGGTCGTCGATGACCTGCTCTGGACCTTGGGCAAGGAGGGCGCCAACCCGAACGTGCGCAACGAGCTGGTGCAGTGCATTCCGCCGATGCTCAGCATGCTGACGGCCGGCATCCAGGAAGTCGGGGCGCGCCCCGAGTCCTACAGCGCTTTCTTCGACGAGATCTTTCTGATCCACCTGCGCCGCCTGCAGGGTTATGGCGGCTCGGCGGCAACGCTGATCGCCCATGAGGCCGAGTCGGCCGCTGCCATGCATGTCGGGGATGACAGCTGGGCAACGCTGGTGCGTGGGCCGGTTGCGGCGCAGGGGCAGGGCGAATCACCGGCCGCTGGCGTCGATCCCGACAGCCTGCCAGGCAGTGGCAGCGGCATCACGCTGCGGCAGCGGCTGAACACCACCGGCACGGCGCCCAGCGGCACGCTGACGGAAGCATCCGGTGTGGTCTCGGACGCGACCACGCGCGAGCGCAGTGTGCCGCGCACGCTCTCGGGTACCGACACCTGCAGCGCAGCCGCCGCCTCGGCCCGGCTTCAGGCTCTGATCGCCAGCACCTCGATGAACGATCTGCCGGAGCGTCCGCTGCGTCGGCTGCTGCCGATCTCGCGCTTCAACGAGGTGTTCCGGGCCGGGCAGTGGCTGGAACTGGTCTCGCGTGATGGTCGTTCGCAGTACGCCAAGGTGGTCTGGCTGAATGAACGTCGCACGATGGTGCTGCTGTTGCTGAAGCAGCCGGGCCGTCGCATCATGACGCGCGAAATCCAGTCGCTGATGAAGCGGGTGCGACAGAACCGGCTGTTTGCGGTGGCCTGAGCGATCCGCCGAGGCACCGAGCCCCCAAACCCCCGAACCGGTGAGGTGCCCGGCGGTCCGCAGTCGGTAGCCAGCACATCGGCAAAGTGGCGTGTTGGCATACGGGCAAGCAAGTCGACGTCACAGCGTGTGTTCGGGTGATAGGGGGAGGCTTGGCACAGAGGTGCCGGGAAGGGCGGATCGGACAAGCAGGAAATTTTTTGCAGGAAGGCTTGCATTTTTCTTTAGGCCCCCTATAATCTCAATCTTTCCTGCACAGCAGCATATGCAGCAGGAGGCGCGTAGCTCAGTTGGTTAGAGCACCACCTTGACATGGTGGGGGTCGTTGGTTCGAATCCAATCGCGCCTACCAGATACCGACGGGTTGCAACA
>JBHADS010000541.1:0-5989 GCA_041855185.1 Lautropia sp.
ATCCAGCTGTCGGTATCCTGCACCACCCGTGCCCCCCGCGAGGGCGAGCGTGACGGCGAAGACTATGTGTTCCTCGGTGTCGAGGATTTCAAGCGCCGCCAGCAGGCCGGGGAGTTCATGGAATGGGCCGAAGTGCACGGCAACTTCTATGGCACCTCCAGGCTCTGGATCGACGCGCGCATCCAGACCGGCGCCGACATCGTGCTCGAAATCGACTGGCAAGGCGCCCAGCAGGTGCGCGCCCTCTATCCGGATGCGGTGTCGATCTTCATCGTGCCCCCCTCGATCGAGGTGCTGAAACAACGGCTGGAGGGCCGCGGCCAGGACAGCACCGCCACGATCGAGCGCCGTCTGGCTGCTGCGCGCAGCGAACTGGAACATGCCGACCAATTTCAATATATCATTGTCAATCAAGACTTTAATACGGCAAGCCAGCAGTTGATCAGCATTGCCGATGCCGCCCGGTGCCGATTTGGCCGGCAGGCAGCCCATCATCCCGAACTCTTTCATGCCCTCGGCATGACATCCTCCTGAGCAGGACGCCCCTACATGGCCCGCATTACCGTCGAAGACTCCCTGAAACAAGTCCCCAACCGCTTCGAGCTGACCCTGATCGCCACCTACCGTGCACGGATGCTGGCCCAGGGCCACACGCCGAAGGTCGAAAGCAAGAACAAACCGACCGTGACGGCACTGCGCGAAGTCGCAGCCGGTCAGATCGGCCGGGAAATGCTGCGTCGCGTGCCGACCTGAGGCCGCGGGGCCCGACCACGCCTATGCCGGAACACACCGAAGCTGCCCTGGAAGACGGCCGGTCCGATCTGGCCTCGCTCGAGCCCCTGCTCGCCGAGGCCCGGTCCTATCTGGCCGAGGTCGATATTCAACGCTTGCGCCATGCCTATCGCATCGCCGAGCAGGCACACAGCGGCCAGTTCCGCTCCAGTGGTGAGCCCTACATCACCCATCCGGTCGCGGTCGCGCTGATCTGCGCCAGCTGGCAGCTGGATGCCGACGCGCTGATCGCCGCGTTGCTGCACGACACCCTCGAAGATACCGATGTCAGCCGCGCCGAACTGAGCCGCTTCTTCGGTCAGACCGTGGCCGACATGGTCGATGGCCTGTCCAAGCTCGACAAGATGGAGTTCGGCAACCGCGAGACCGCCCAGGCCGAAAGCTTCCGCAAGATGCTGCTGGCCATGGCCCGCGATGTCCGGGTCATTCTCGTCAAGCTGGCCGACCGGCTGCACAACATGCGGACCCTCGAGGCCGTCAGCCGCCATCGGCAGGTGCGCATCGCCAACGAAACCCTCGAAATCTACGCCCCCATCGCCAACCGGCTGGGTCTGCACAGTCTGTTCCGCGAGCTGCAGGATCTCTCCTTCCGCTACCAGAACCCCGTGCGCCACCGCACCCTGGCCAAGGCGATGCAGGTGGCGGCCCGCACCCGGCGCGATGCCTTCGGACGCATCACCAGCACCATCGAGAAGGCGCTGACGCGGATGGGCGTGAAGGCCGAGGTCACGGCCCGCGAAAAATCGCTGTACTCCATCTACCGCAAGATGCGGGACAAGCGGATCACCTTCTCCGAGGTCTACGATCTGTTCGGCGTGCGGCTGATCGTGCCCGATCTGCCCTCCTGCTATCTGGCCCTGGGCGCCATCCACAGTGCCTTCCGGCCCAACACCAGCCGTTTCAAGGATTTCATCGCCATTCCCAAGAAGAATGGCTACCAGTCGCTGCATACCACCGTGGTCGGCCCTCACGGCGGCGGCATCGAGTTCCAGATCCGCACCCCCGAGATGCACCGGGTGGCAGAAGCCGGCGTCGCTGCCCACTGGCTCTACAAATCCGAGGGCGACAACGCCAGCGACCAGCAGATCAAGACCCTCGACTGGCTCAAATCGCTGCTCGATATCCAGCAGCAGACCGGCGACTCGCTGGAATTCATCGATCACGTCAAGGTCGATCTCTATCCGGATGCGGTCTACGTCTTCACGCCGAAGGGCCAGATCCGGGGTCTGCCGCGTGGCGCCACCGTCATCGACTTCGCCTACAGCGTCCATACCGACCTGGGCAATCAGTGCGTGGCGGCCCGCATCAATGGTGACCCGGTGCCCCTGCGCACCGAGCTGACCCACGGCGACATCGTCGAGGTGATTGCCGACCCCAATGCCCGGCCCAGCCCGGCCTGGCTCGCCTTTGCGCGCACCGGCAAGGCCCGTGCCGAGATCCGCTCCTTCCTGCGGCGGATGAAGTACGACGAATCGGTCGAACTCGGCCGTCGGCTGCTGATGCAGTCGCTGACCAGCCTGCGTCTGGACATCAACGACCTGGACGATGCCCAGCTCGACAAGGCCGCCCGCGACACCGGCTCCAAATCCGTCACCGATCTCTATGCCGACATCGGTCTGGGCCTGAAGCTGGCCCCGGTCGTGGCCCGTGCCATCGCGCTGGATGTCAGCGGCGGCAGCAATGCCGCCACCTCCAAGCTCGCCCCCCGTGCGGCCCCGATCGTCGTCCAGTCCATCGATGGCATGTCGCTGCAGGCCGCCACCTGCTGCCATCCCGTGCCCGGCGACCGCATCATCGGGCAGATGCGCGGCGGCCACGGTCTGTCGATCCACCGCGAAGACTGCGAAACGGCGCGTCGCCAGATGAGCCGCGATGCCGAGCGCTGGATCGAGGTCGAATGGGGCGATGAGGTCAGCGGGCTGTTCCGCACCATCATCGAGATCTCGGCCGATGACGAACGCGGCATTCTGGGCCGCATCGCCAGCGAGATCACCGCCAGCGATGCCGACATCCTGCAGGTGGCGATGGACACCGAATCCGAGCTGGTGGCCGTCATCCGCTTCACCTTGCAGGTGCAGAACCGCCAGCATCTGGCCGAAGTCTTCCGCCGGCTGCGCAAGCTGCCCCAGGTTCGCTCGATCAACCGCTCCTGAGCCCAGCGCCCATAGGCCAACCCTCCAAGCCCCGGCGCGAGGCCGGGGCTGGGGGGCTGAGGGGCTGGGGGCCTGAGCCCAACCGCCCATAGGCCAACCGCTCGATCAATGACATTCCGTTTATTCGGTTCAAGCTCCTGAGCGCGGTCCGGGTCGGGACGGGAGACCACGCCCGCCCCTTCTCAGCGTGCTGCGGCGAGAAGCAGCCCGGCCGGCCCCTGCCCGCCGCTCAGGCCGGCTCCGGATACTCGACCGACTCAATCAGCAGCTCCATCCGCCCCTGCGGCGTCATCAGGCTCACCTCCTCGCCCTCGCGCGCCTTGATCAGCGCACGCGCCACCGGCGAGATCCAACTGATCCGCCCCTTCAGCGGATCGGTCTCGTCGACACCGACGATCTCCACCCGGCGCTCGGTGCCATCGGGTTCGCTGTAGCAGACGGTGGCCCCGAAGAAGATCTGGTCATTGCCGTGGTGGGCCGAGGGATCGACCACCTCCGCCATGTCGATGCGCCGGATCAGGAAGCGCACCCGGCGGTCGATCTCGCGCAGCCGCTTCTTGCCGTACAGATAATCGCCGTTCTCCGAGCGATCCCCGTTCGAGGCCGCCCAGGAGACGATCTGCACCACCTCGGGCCGCTCCACATCCAGCAGATGGCTCAGCTCGTCACGCAGCGCCTGATAGCCGGCCCGCGTGATGTAGTTCTTGCCCCCCGGCAGCGGCGGCTGTGCCGCTTCGAGATCCTCATCCTCCGGGGCGTCGTCCGACTCCCGCACGAATGCCTTGTTCATCGACTCCCTCCCTGATGTCGAGCCTTCTCCGGACGGCCTGAGCCGCCCCCCTGGTTGAAGAGGCTGCATGCAGCCCGAAACGGCGGTCAATCAACCCGCCACAGCCATCTGCTCGATCAGCACCGAACCGCAGGACTTGGTGCCCCGCGTCAGCACATCATTGCCCACGGCCACGATGTCGCGGAACATGTCGGCCAGGTTGCCGGCAATGGTGATCTCCTCGACCGGATACTGAATCTCGCCGTTCTCGACCCAGAAACCACTGGCGCCCCGCGAATAGTCCCCGGTCACATAATTGACGCCCTGCCCCATCACTTCGGTGACGAGCAGCCCCGTCCCCATCTTCTTCAGCATCCCCTGGAAATCATCGCCCCGGCGTGTCAGCCGGCTGCTGAGCTGCAGGTTGTGCGATCCACCGGCATTGCCTGTGGTCTGCATCCCCAGCTTGCGTGCACTGTAGCTGGACAGGAAATAACCCTGCAGCACACCGCCGTCGACGACCCGCCGCGCCTGGGTGCGCACCCCCTCGTCATCGAAGAGCCCGCTGCCCATCGCACCGGGGATGAACGGGTCCTCATCGATGTCGATATGCGTCGGAAACAGCGGCTTGCCCAGCGAATCCACCAGGAAGGTGGCGCGCCGATAGAGTGCCGAACCGCTGACCGCCTGCACCAGACTGCCCAGCAGCCCCAGGGCCAGCGGCGCCTCGAACAGCACCGGCACCTTGCGGGTGCTCAGCTTGCGGGCGCCCAGACGCGACAGCGCCCGCTCGGCCGCATAGCGCCCCAGCGTGCCCGGATCGGCCAGCGCAGCTGCCGAACGCGCCGACGAATACCAGCCGTCGCGCTGCATGTCCCGCCCCTTGCTGGCGATCGGCGCGCAGGACAGCGTGTGCCGGCTGTAGGGAAAACCACCGACGAAACCCAGCGAGTTCGACGACAGAAAATGGCCGTGTGCGATCGAGACCGAGGCGCCATCGCTGTTGCGGATACGGGGACTCACCTCGAAGCTGGCCGCCTCGATCTCCTTGGCCAGCTCCACCACCTGTTCGACCGGAATCTGCCAGGGCGAGAACAGCTTCAAGGGCTTCATGTCGTGCGTGCCCAGCGCCAGGCGGTCCGCATCCGGCAGACCGGCCAGCGGGTCCTCGCCGGTGACGACGGCGATATCGTAGGCAGCCCGCACCGTGCGTTCGAGCGCCGCCTGACTGAAATCGCTGGTGCTCGCGTGGCCCCGCCGATGACCGACATGCACCGACACCCCCAGCCCCTTGTCACGGGTCTGCTCGATGGTCTCGACCCGGCCCTTGCGCACCGTCACCGCCAGCCCCGAGGACTCGGAGACCTCGGCCACGGCCGCGGTGGCACCCAGCGCCTTCGCCAGACGCATGGCTTCGGCCGAGATCGCCTCGAAATCCTCGCGCCGGTAGTCGAACAGCGCACGCTCGTCGCGTCCGGCTCGCGCCTTCGCATAGGCAGCCGGCAGGCGCGGCGTAGTGGCACGGCGGCGTACCGGATTCACGACGGCAGCAGCGGATTTCAGGGCGGATCGACTCATCGGCAGGCAGACTCTGCAAAATTGCACAAGTGAAGGAACTGGCACGAGCCGCATGTGCTTCCCCCGCCGTGCCCATGCGGGACGACGTGACGACGGAAGCCCTTGCAGACCAGCCGCGGCAGACGGACGCTGCACGCGCAGCGCCAGCCTCCCCGGACGGGCCGATAGGGGCGCAGGAAAACCCGGGCCAGGCGCCAAGTATCATATAGCACTCAGCCATCAGCCTTCCACCCTTGATCCATGAAAACAGCGATCGGCGATGATCACCTCGACCCAGCGTCCGACGGTGACGACATCCCCCTCAGCAAGACCCGGCGCAAACAGCAGATGCACGCGCTGCAGGCGCTCGGCCAGCGGCTGGTGGAGCTGCCGCCGCACCGGCTGGAGCGGGTCCAGGCCGTCGTGCCCGAAGACCTGCTGAACGCCGTCCACGAAGCCCGCCGCATCAAGAGCCACGAAGGCCGCCGGCGTCAGCTGCAGTTCATCGGCAAATTGATGCGCTCGGTGGATGCCGACGCGATCGAGGCAGCCCTGGCCCTCGACGACGAGCGCCAGCAGGGCGGCGTGCACATCATGCACCGGGCCGAGCACTGGCGCGATGGGCTGCTCGATGGCAAGCTCTCGCTGACCGATTTCATCGCGCAGTTTCCGGAAGCCGCGCAGGCGGGCCTGCCCGCCCTGCTGTCACAGGCCCGCA
>JBHADS010000542.1:0-3554 GCA_041855185.1 Lautropia sp.
CATGCAGAATAACGACTTGGCGGCCCAGACGGTCGACAAGCGCCCCTTTCGCAAAGAACAAGATACCCAATCACATGGATTCTAATAACAAGATCAGCCGGTCATCCCTCCATGTCGAAGTCACCGACCGCCTCCGCGAAATGATCTACGAGCGGAGCCTGTCACCGGGCGAGCGCATCGACGAACTCGGACTGTCGGCCCGACTGGGCACCTCGCGCACCCCGCTGCGCGAAGCCCTGAAAGTGCTCGCGCACGAAGGACTGGTGAAGCTGGTGCCCGGCCGTGGCGCCTTCGTCACCGAGCTGAGCGCCAGTGAGATCGACTCCTTCTTCCCGGTGCTGGGCATGCTGCAGAGCCGTTGCGCTGCCGAGGCGGTCCGCCGCCAGAGCGCCGAAGACATCGCTGCGCTCGATCTCTACAGCTCGCAGATCGAAAGCGCGGTCAGCAACAATCGCGCCGACGATTACCACCGCGCCGTGGACCGTTTCCATGAACGACTGCAGCAGATGGCGGCCAACCCCTGGCTGGTACGCGCCATCATCGATCTGCGCCGTTTCCTGCAACTGATCCGCAACATGATGCCGCCGACCGAAACCCGGCTTCGTCAGTCCCTGGCCGAGTATCGGACCCTGATGAAAGCCGTCCATCGCAACGACCCCGATGCGGCCGAACAGATCGTCTACCTGCAGTCCATGGCGCAGCAGCGCGCCTGGCGCAGTCAACAGGCAGCCGCTCAGAACAACGAAACCGCCACCCCGGCAGCCAGCCCGGCACAGGCCCGTGCAGCCGACAGGCCGTCCGTCCCTGCGGCCGAGGACAGCGCCGCTGACCTTCGTACCCCCGACACCGGCAGCGCAGCACCCACACCCGCTGCTGGCACGGTTCATGCGCCCACCCCGGCCGAAAGCCGGCGAAGCGAAGCCTTTTCGACCAGCGCCTGAAAAATCAAGTGCGGCCCGACCTGCGGATAGCCAAAGCCGCCCAGCGGGCCGCCACACCCCTGCCGTGTTGCGCCAACCCCCACAAACCGTGACTTCACAGCCTCGCACGTCAGTTCCTGCGCAACGTCTCGGCGCTCGAGACACAAATCGCGCGGTACAGCGAAGCATTTGAGTTAATCTTCAAACCCTGCCGTTTTCATTCCGAACACACCGCATCGCCCCCAGGCATGCAGTGCGTCCCGGATCGTTTTTTTACAGTCGACACCCGTGAGTCCTGAGGTCCACTTCAGCGCCGGCGGCCTGCTGAGAAATCGCAGCGAAGACGCCCTGATTCGGAAACAGAACACGGTTCTGCTGCTCGACAGCGACCCCATCGCCCGCGACACCGTTCTGGACACGCTGTCCACCGAACGGCTGGGTCAGCTCCAGCAGCTGGCTACCCCCGAAGAAGCCGAGCAGTGGCTCGCCGGCAACGCCCCTCTCCCGGCCCTGGTACTGCTCGGCGTGGAAGCGCATGACGACAGCCGCCTGCGTTGGCTCGGCAAAGTTCGGCATCAACGCCCCTGGCAGGATCTGCCCATCATTCTGCTGGCTAGCGAACCCAGCGAATCGCTCTGGAACGAAGCACTGTCCCTCAATCTGATGGACGTGCTGCCCAAGCCGCTGAACCGTTCGGCCCTGCTGCTGAAGCTGCGCCAATGCCTCAGCCTCAAGATCTACCGGGACCGGCTGCTGAAGCTGGACCAGCTCACCGGCCTGAGCAATCGCGCCGGCTTCATGCGCCGCCTCGAGGTCGTGCTGCGCTCCGCACCTCGCAAATACACCTTGCTGCTGCTCGATGTCGATCGCTTCCGCCAGCTCAACGAAGGGCTGGGCCATCAGCTGGGCGACGCCTTCCTGAAAGCGCTCGGCCAGCGCCTCGACAGCATTGTCAGCAGCCACACCGGCCCCGATCGGCGACGGCCCAGTTCAAGCGCTTCGCCCTGGCTGGCCCGTGCAGGCGGCGACCGCTTCATGGCCCTGCTGCCCGGCGGCCCCCGGGACGACTGCCACCAGCAGTGGCTGCACGATCTGACCCAGGCACTGTCCCGGCCGCTGCAGATCGGCGACAAGGAAGTGTTCATTTCCACCAGCATCGGTCTGGCCATCTTTCCCACCCACGGCAAAGAGGCCAATCAGCTGATCCAGCACGCCGAAACCGCGCTGACCATCGCCAAACGTCGGGGCGGCCATCGGATCGAGTATTTCGATCCGGCCCAGGAAACCGCCAGCGTCAATTTTCTGGCGCTGGAAAACCATCTGCGCCATGCCATCCACTACAACGAACTGCAGCTGCTCTATCAGCCCAAGATCGATAGCCAGAGCCTGCAGATCGTGGGTGTCGAAGCCCTGATCCGCTGGCACCACCGCGATCTCGGCCTCATCCTGCCCGAGCATTTCGTGCCGATCGCCGAACGATCGGGACTCATCGCCGACATCGGCGCCTGGGCGCTGCACCAGGCCTGCCAGCAGGGTCAGCGCTGGCTGGACAGCGGCCTGCCCCCGCTGCACATCGCCGTCAACGTCTCGGCAGCCCAGACCCTGCGGGGCAACCTGGCCGGCACCGTCGAACAGGCGTTGCAGAGCACCGGATTTCCGCCCGAATTGCTGACGCTGGAACTGACCGAGTCCCTGCTCGTCGAGAACGGTGATCAGGTCCGTGAGCTCATCAGTTCGCTGAAGCACCTCGGGCTGAGCCTGTCACTCGATGATTTCGGGACCGGGTACTCCTCGCTCACCTATCTGCACACGCTGCCCTTCGACGAAATCAAGATCGACCGCAGCTTCATCCGGGGGCTGCCCCGCAAGGCGGTTTCCAAGGCCATCGTCCACGCCATTCTTGCGCTTGCCTCCGGTCTCAAGCTCAAAGCCGTTGCAGAAGGCATCGAAACCCCGGAAGAGTTCGAGTGCCTGCAGCAATTCCGCCCCGCCTGCACCGTGCAGGGCAATCTGTTCAGCCCGCCACTCACGGCCGAGCAACTCGACGCCCATCTGCGCAACACGCTGCAGTTCAGCCCACGCTTGCCCGCCCTGCAGTCCTGAGCACACCGGCCACCGTGCCGTCAGCCCTCGCTCAGTCTTCTCGAAGAGCGCTGCCCTATCTCCGTGCCATCCCCGTCATAGTCTGGCGTGATGCGCTGTTCGATGGCGCTGTCACCATCTCCGCCCCCTTCGTCCGGCACTGTTTTCCTGTCGTGCAGTCATTGCTCCTCCCGTCGGCAAGCTTCAGTCAAATTGTTGACTGCCCTCCCCAGGGGACGCATTCTGGTCTATGCTTAGGTTAAAGAATGTAGACACGCCTCTTATAGCACGCGGATGTCAACCATCAGGCCCATCCAGCCCGTCGGTCAGATCCTCAGCCGCCACGGCATGTCGGCGTGGCAGATGGGTTTCGGACACGCATGCACGGGGTATGTATCTCGGGACTTTGCCGTCAACCTTAGAAGGAGACCTGCTCATGTATAAACACGTTCTGATCGCCACCGATGGATCCCCGCTGTCTGATCGTGCCGTGGACGCGGGCATTGACTTGGCCAACGCCCTGAAGGCGGCTGTCACCATCGCCAATGTCGG
>JBHADS010000543.1:0-4673 GCA_041855185.1 Lautropia sp.
CCGTAGCGCGACACCCGGCCATAGGTGGGCTTGATGCCGGTGACGCCGCACATCGCCGCGGGCTGGCGCACCGAGCCGCCGGTATCGGTGCCGGTGGCCACCGGCACCAGGCCGGCCGCCACGGCCGCGGCCGAGCCACCCGAGGAGCCGCCGGCCACCCGGGCGGTGTCCCAGGGGTTGCGCACCGGGCCGAAGAAGGAGTTCTCGTTGCCGGAGCCCATCGCGAACTCGTCGCAGTTGAGCTTGCCCAGGCAGACGACACCGGCCTCGTGCAGCTTGCGCACGACCGTGGCATCGAAGGGGCTCTGGTAGTCGGCCAGCATCTTCGAGCCGGCGGTGGACTTCCAGCCCCGGGTGACGAAGACATCCTTGTGCGCCATCGGCACGCCGATCAGGCCGGAGGACTGAATGCCGCCCTGGCGTCGCAGTTCCGCCAGCCGCTGGTCGGCCTCGCGTGCCTGGGCCAGACTGAGTTCGGGCTGCACATCGACGAAGGCATTGACTTCGCTGGCGGCAATGTCGGCCAGCCCCTGCTCAGCCAGCTCCACCGCCGAAACCTCACCCGCCTGCAGTGCGCGGCGGATGTCCTGCAGACTGGACTGCAGCAATTCACGGACTGCGCTCATTCCACCACCCTCGGCACCAGATAGAGACCATCGGCAACGGCCGGTGCCGACCGCTGGTTTTCTTCGCGCTGATCGGTTTCGGTGACGGCGTCCTCACGCAGACGCAGGCCGATGCGCTCGGCATGGGTCATCGGTTCGACGCCGGTGGTATCGACGGCGCGCAGTTTTTCGATGATGCCGAAAATGTCGTCGAGCTGTTCGAGCAGCTTGCCCCGCTCGTCCTCGTCCAGCCGGATGCGGGCCAGCTCGCCGAGGCGTCGAATGTCTTCGGGTGTCAATGACATCAGAAAGATCCCTGGCGCACCGATCCTTGGATCGATGCAAAAAACTGAAGAAAAAGGCGCAGGCCACACAGGCGGTGGTATCAGTACAACGCAGCACAGAGCGTTCGCCACTGATGACCGACCGGCAATCCCCGGCCCGGCCCAGGATGAGACATCCGAAAGTGTATAACGGTATGATCCCTTGGCCCATTCGAAACAAAACGACGCCTCGATATGTTCGGTTTCATCAAGAAGTTCTTCGCGAACGATCTGGCGATCGACCTGGGAACCGCCAACACGCTGATCTATGCCCGGGGCAAGGGCATTGTGCTGGACGAACCCTCGGTCGTTGCCATTCGTACCGATGCTGCCCCCGGCAGCAAGCGGACGATCACGGCCGTGGGTCGGGAAGCCAAGCAGATGCTCGGCAAGGTGCCCGGCAACATGCAGGCCATCCGTCCGCTGAAGGACGGCGTCATTGCCGACATCTCCGTCACCGAGAAGATGCTGCGGGAGTTCGTCCGGATCGCCCATCCCGGCGGCATCGTCGCGCCCAATCCGCGCGTGCTGATCTGCGTGCCCAGCGGTTCGACCCAGGTCGAGCGGCGGGCGCTGCGCGACGCGACGCTGGGCGCAGGCGCCTCGGAGGTGCATCTGATCGAGGAACCGATCGCGGCAGCCATCGGCGCCGGTCTGCCGGTCTCGGAGGCCACCGGCTCGATGGTGGTCGACATCGGCGGCGGCACCACCGAAGTGGGGGTGATCTCGCTGGGCGGCATCGTCCAGGCCCATTCGCTGCGCGTCGGCGGCGACCGCTTCGACGAAGCCATCATTCAGTATGTGCGACGCAACCACGGGATGCTGATCGGCGAAGGCACGGCCGAGCAGATCAAGAAGGAAATCGGCTCGGCCTTTCCCGAAGCCCATGTCAAGGATATCGAGGTCAAGGGACGCAGCCTGTCCGAAGGCGGACCCCGGACCTTCCGCATCAATGCCAATGAAGTGCGCGAGGCGCTGACCCCGCCGCTGAATCAGATCATCGGCGCCATCAAGGCGACGCTGGAGGACACCTCCCCCGAGATCGGTGCCGACATCAGCGAGCGCGGCATCATGCTGACCGGCGGCGGCGCGCTGATCCCCGGCATCGACCGGCTGCTGGCCGAAGAAACCGGGCTACCGACGATGGTTTCCGATTCACCGCTCACCTGCGTGGTGCGGGGCTGCGGCCTGGCGCTCGAACGTATCGATCAGGTCGGCGGCCTGTTTGCAAGCGAATGACGGACCGGCGCGCTTCCCTCTCCCCCTACCAGAGCGGCCTGGCCGCGGTGCTCTGCATCGCCGCAGCGGCGCTGATGGTGTCGGATGCCCGGCTGCACCTGCTCCAGCCGGTGCGTCAGGCGCTGGGCACGGTGCTGTATCCGGTACAGTATGCGCTGAAGCAGCCGGGCGACCTGTGGCACACCACCAGCCACTACGTCAGCGAGGTGCACACGCTGCGCCAGCACAACGAGGTGCTGCGCCAGTCGTTGACCCGTCAGGCCCGGGTGCTGGCCCAGACCGAGGCGCTGCGCAATGAAAACCGGACGCTGCGGGCGCTGGTCGGTCTGCAGCCCCGCATCGCCACCCCGTCGATGGTGGCCGAAGTGGTGATGCAGCCCCGCTCGCCCGGCAGCCTGAAGCGCCTGCTGAACAAAGGCAGCCGTGACGGCATCCGTGCCGGCCAGCCGGTGGTGGACGTGCAGGGCGTGATCGGCCAGATCACCCAGGTCTATCCGCACAGCAGCGAAATGACGCTGATCACCGATTCGGCCATCAGTGTGCCGGTGACGGTGCAGCGCAATCAGCAGCACGCCATCGCCTTCGGCACCAGTCACCCCCGGCGCCTGGAGCTGCGCTTCCAGACGGCCGACGCCGATCTGCGGGTCGGCGACCGGCTCCAGACCTCGGGACTGGACTTCATCTATCCGCCTGGACTGCCGGTCGGTGTGATCGAGCACATCCACCAGGCGCCTGCCGAACCCTTCGCCGAGGTTCGAGTACGACCGCTGGCCGATCATGTCGATGCGCATCTGGTGCTGATTCTGCTGTCGGACACCGCACCGATCACCCCGCAGGACGGGGCAGACAAGACGGTCACGACCGATGTACCCTGAACCGATGAACCCCCACCGCCTGCTTCCCCGCTCCCTGCGCTGGTCGGCGCTGGTCATCAGCCTGCTGCTGGCCACGCTGTTCAACCTGATGCCCTGGCCGCAGAACCCGATGCTGCCGGACGTGCTGGCGCTGCTGCTGGCGGCCTGGGCACTGGCCTATCCCCGTCAGGGGATGCTGTTCGCCGCATTCGCGCTGGGCCTGCTGATGGACGGGCAGCGCAGCACAGCGCTGGGCTCGCATGCCCTGCTCTATGTATTGATCGTCTACGGCGTGCTCCGGCTGCAGCACCGGCTGCGCTGGTTCGGCATCGTCGGACAGATGCCGCATCTGCTGCTGATCTTTCTGGTGGCCCAGGCTGCGGTGCTCTGCGTCCAGTGGATGATCGGCCTGCCGACCGGCGGGGTGGAGCAGTTTCTGGGCTGGATCAGCACCACGCTGCTGTGGCCGCTGACCGAGCTGCTGCGACGCGGCCACTGGCGCGAGCCGGCCGCGATGCCCGCCACGGTGGCCGCACCACGGATGGCGCCGCACCTCGACCCCATGCACGCCCCGCGTCCGCATCGTTTCGATGTGGCAGACCGGGACGATATGCACTGAGCACGACGGGAACGCGATCGTGAGGCACCCAAGCACCAGTCCAACTCCGGCCTTCTTCAAGCGACGCCTGCTGCTGGCGATGCTGGCCGTCGTGCTGGCCTTCGGAACGCTGGGAGCCCGCGCCTGGTATCTGCAGGTGGCGCGCTACGACAACTATCATGCGCTGGCCGAGGAAAACCGGATCACGATGGTGCCGCTGCCACCGCAGCGCGGGCGCATCATCGACCGCAACGGCATCGTGCTGGCCGAGGACATCCATGCGCCGGCACTGGAAATCGCGCCCTCCCAGGTCAAGGACATCGACCGCCTGATCAGCGAGCTGTCGAAGGTGGTGCCGATCAGCGCGCTGGAAATCCGTCGCTTCAAGCGTCTGCTGCCCAGCGTCAAGCACAACGGCACCCTGCCACTGAAAACCCGGCTCAGCGACGAGGAGGTGGCCCGGATCGCTGCCGTGCGTTTCCGCTTCGACGGCATCGAGATCAAGGCCCGCACCCGACGCCACTATCCGCTGGGCAGCACCGCCGCCCACGCGATCGGGCACATCGGCCGGATCTCGTCGGCCGACAACGAGCAGCTGAGCAAGAGCGAGCGCGCCTCGGACTACGCCGGCAGCACCCATATCGGCAAGCTTGGCCTGGAGCTGCGCTACGAAAGCCAGCTCCACGGCCGGATCGGCATCGAGGAAGTCGAGGTGACGGCCGGTGGACGGCCGGTGCGCAGCCTGTCGAAACAGCCCGCCGTTGCCGGTCAGTCGCTGCAGCTCTCGCTCGACATTCCGCTGCAGCAACTGGCCGAGAAGCTGTTCGGCGAGCAGCGCGGCGCCCTGGTGGCGATCGAGCCGGCCACCGGCCAGGTGCTGGCCTTCGTCTCGATGCCCAGCTTCGACCCCAATCTGTTCGTCGATGGCATCGACGCGATGAACTGGCAGCGCCTCAGTGACGATCCGGGCCGACCGCTGCTGAATCGCCCGCTGCGCGGCACCTACCCGCCCGGTTCGACCTACAAGCCCTTCATGGCGATGGCGATCGCCCAG
>JBHADS010000544.1:0-3407 GCA_041855185.1 Lautropia sp.
CCTGTCGGCCGACAGCGCTGCGGAGGACGAGGACATTCCGCTGCTCGACATTTCGATGTCGGTGCCGACGCCCGAGGAGGAGGGGCTCGAAGCGATCGAGGCATCCGCGGTCGACACCGCGGGCATGGATGCCGAGCTTTCGCTGCCCGCCGAGGACGCGGTACGGCCCGAGACCGACGCGATCGCGGCCCAGGACGTGGCCGTACCGAGCGTTGCGGCCCCTGTCGCGCCCGCGGTTGCCGCGGCGCCGGTCGCCACGCCGGCCCAGGACGATGGGCAGGTGAGAATCGGCGATCGGCTGGTGGATGCCGAGCTGTTCGAGATCTTCAACGCCGAGGCTTCCCAGGTGCGGATGCGCATGAACGAGGATTGGCATGCCTGGCATTCCTCGGAGGCGCTGCGGGCACCCGAATCGCTGGTGCGCGCGCTGCATACGCTGGTCGGCACCACCCGTCACGTCGGGCTGATCCAGGTCCGCGCCATTGCCGAACCGCTCGAGAAGCTGCTGCTCAAGCAGCGCGAGACCGCCTGTCCGTTGCCGGATGCGGCCAAGGCCAGCATGCAGGCAGCGCTCGGCGTGGTCGATCGGATGCTGGCCGAGTTCGCGTCGCGCACCGAGCCGGAGGCCGATCACGGCACCGCCACGCGGATGGCTTCGCTGCTGGCCGATTGGGATACGCAGATTGCCCGGGATGCCGCCGACACCGCCGACAAACCGGTGGCGGAGGTGCGGGGCGAGGCGCTGCTGAAGAAAGCGGCCGAAGTGCTGGGCGCTGCCCGGCGCGAAACCGAGGAGAAGAAAGATCCGCTGGCGGGTCTGGTCGACGAGATCGACGCCGATCTGGGTCCGGTCTTCTTCGAGGAAGCCGAGGAGCTGATGCCGCAGGTGGACAACCATCTGCGTGAATGGCGCGAGCGCCCGGGCGACGGGGCGATGCCGGCGGCGCTGATGCGCCTGTTCCACACCATCAAGGGCAGCGCCCGGATGGCGGGGGCGATGCGCTTCGGCCAGATGATCCACGAGCTGGAGACGCAGGTCGAGGACGCGCTGGCCCAGCCGCCGGTGCAGGAATCGGTGATCGAGGCGGTGTTGGCGGGCTATGACCAGGCGGTCTCGGCCTATGAGCGGATGCTGCATCCCGAGCTGGCTGCCGAGTCGGTCGCCGAGCCCGTGCGGCCGGCGCCGACGCCGGTTCCGGCGCCTGTGTCGCAGCCGGCGGCCGCGCCTGTGGTGCAGCCCGCGCCGGTGGCTGTCGAAGCGTCGGCGGCTCCCTGTGCGGCACAGCCCACGGCCAGCCCGAGTCCGAGCCCGGCCCCGGCATCCGATGCCGTGGTGTCGGGGGCTGCCTCCAATCTGGCGGCATCGGCCCAGCACGTGATCCGTGTCCGCGCCGATCTGCTCGACCGGATGGTGGCCGAGGCCGGCGAGGTGGCCATCGCCCGTGCACGTCTGGACAGCGAGATGAGCCTGATCCGTCAGGCGATCAACGAGCTGACCGAGAACGTCAACCGTCTGCGCCAGCAGCTGCGCGAGATCGAGATCCAGGCCGACAACCAGATCCAGGCCAAGATCGCGCATTCCAACGAGACCGAAACCGATTTCGACCCGCTGGAGTTCGACCGCTACACCCGCTTCCAGGAAGTGACCCGGATGCTGGCCGAATCGGTCAACGACGTGTCCACCGTGCAGCAGAACGCGCTGCGTGCCGTCGATGCCGCCATGCAGGATCTGGCGCGGCAGGGGCAGGTCAGCCGCAGTCTGCAGCAGAGCCTGATGCGGGTGCGGATGGTGCAGTTCTCGACCATCAACGACCGTCTCTACCGGGTGGTGCGCCAGGCCGGCAAGGACACCGATAAGCGGGTGTCGCTGGAGATCAAGGGCGGGCAGGCGGAAATCGACCGTAACGTGCTGGACCGGATGGCAGGGCCGATCGAACACATCCTGCGCAACTCGGTGGCGCACGGCATCGAGGAACGCGAGCGTCGCAGCCAGACCGGCAAGCCCGAGGTCGGCGAAGTGACGATCGAGGTCAGCCAGGATGGCAACGAAGTCATCATGCGCTTCCTCGACGACGGTCAGGGGCTGGACTACCCGAAGATCGAAGCGCGTGCCCGGGAGCGCGGCCTGATCGCGCCGGACCATGTGCCGTCCCAGCGTGAGCTTGCTCAGCTGATCTTCGCGCCGGGCTTCTCGACGGCCAAGCAGGTCACGGCCCTGGCCGGCCGCGGTGTCGGCATGGACGTGGTCCGCGCCGAGGTGGCGGGTCTGGGCGGGCGCATCGATCTGGATTCCACGCCGGGCAAGGGCAGCTGCGTCACGGTGCATCTGCCGGTGTCGCTGGCTGTCACCCAGGTGGTGCTGCTCGAGATCGAAGGCGGCAAGTTCGCTGTGCAGAGCGCGCTGGTCGAACAGATCCTGCAGATGCGTCCCGAGGCGCTGACCGAGGCTTATCAGTCGCAGCGCATCGATGTCGGCGGCGAGAAGGTGCCGTTCTACTTCCTGGGCAGCCTGCTGGAGATCTCGGGCAGCCGCCCCTCCGCGCAGCGGATCGCGCCGGTGGTGCTGCTGCGTGCCGGTGCCACCCGGATCGCGGTGCATGTCGATACGGTGGTGCCGAACCAGGAGGTGGTGATCAAGCACATCGGCCCGCAGCTGGCGCGTCTGGCGGGGGTGGCCGGAGCCACGGTGCTGGGCAACGGCGACATCGTGCTGATCCTGAACCCGGTGCAGCTGGCGATGGCGCGGGTGTCGGGCCAGGCCGGCAAGGCCGGTGCCGCGGCCTTCAGCGCCAGCGAACTGCAGAGCGCGGCCACGGTGATGGTGGTCGACGACTCGGTGACGGTGCGCAAGGTGACGCAGCGTCTGCTGGTGCGCGAGGGCTACAACGTGATGCTGGCCAAGGACGGGGTCGATGCCCTGCGCCAGCTGCAGGATTGCGTGCCCGACGTGATGCTGGTCGATATCGAAATGCCACGGATGGATGGCTTCGATCTGACCAAGAACATCCGCGCCAGCGAGGAGTATCAGCATGTGCCGATCATCATGATCACCTCGCGCACGGCCGACAAGCACCGCAACCACGCGCTGTCGCTGGGGGTCGATGTCTTCCTCGGCAAACCCTATGCCGAAGACGAGCTGCTGCGGCAGTTGCGCAGCTTCGTCGGGCAGCAGGCGACCGCCCACTGAGCGGGGCCGTCCGGGGGCCGCCATCAGGCGCTGACCCCGGCCACCGACACCAGGGCCGGCATCGATTGCCGGCCCTTGTCATTTGGGGCGTGAAGCGCGCCTGACACGCTCTACAATAAAAAGCTATGAGCAATTCTGTGCAGACCCTGCTGGGCTTCGACTTCGGAGAGAAACGGATCGGCGTGGCGGTGGGCAATACCCTCACCGGCGCGGCCGAACC
>JBHADS010000545.1:0-11570 GCA_041855185.1 Lautropia sp.
GACGAGGGTGGCATAATTTGCGCGCCCACGGGGCATCCCACCCGCCGCTCCCGTCGCCGCAGGAATACGTCGTGCCTTCATCTTCTCTCGCACCGGTCGTCGGGCCGCTCGCCCGCCACGTCCCTGATCCATCCGTGTCCGTCCCTCCGTCCGAGACTGGGGCCGAGGCCGCATGCACCCGGTCCGGCACGCGAGCCCGCCGTTTGCCGCTCGGTCGTATGCTGGGCATCCCGATGCTGGCCGCCAGCCTCTGGCTCGGTCCCCTGATGCCCGCAGCCGCCCAGGCGCCGCTGCCCGCACCGGACATCGCCGCCCGCTCGTGGTTTCTGCTGGATGTGACCACCAACACCGTGCTCTACAGCCAGATGCCCGATGAACGGGTGGAGCCAGCCTCGCTGACCAAGCTGATGACTGCCTATCTGGTATTCGGCGCCCTGCGCGACAACACGCTGAGCCTGGACAGCCGCCCCCCGGTCTCCCAGAAAGCCTACAAGGCGATCGGCTCGCGCATGTTCGTCGATCCCCGGGTACCCGCCACCGTCGACGAGCTGCTGCACGGGCTGATCATCCAGTCCGGTAACGATGCGGCGATCATTCTGGCCGAGGCCGTTGCCGGCAGCGAAGAGCGCTTCACCGAGCTGATGAATGCCGAGGCCCGCCGCCTGGGCATGAAGAACACCCACTTCGTCAACGCCTCGGGCCTGCCAGCGCCGGATCATTATTCGACGGCGCGCGACCTCGCCTTGCTGTCGACCCAGTTGATCAAGGACTTTCCCGGCTACTACCGTCTGTACGCCGAGAAGGAATACACCTTCAACGGCGTGCGTCAGACCAACCGCAATCGGCTGCTGTTCATCGACCCCACCGTCGATGGCGTCAAGACCGGCCATACCGATGCGGCCGGCTACTGTCTGATCGCCTCGGCCCGCCGCGAACAGGGCGGCACCGGTTTCTCGCGCCGGCTGCTGTCGGTGCTGCTCGGCGCCAGCTCGGAAGCCTCGCGTGCCACCGAATCACAGAAGCTACTGAACTACGGCTTCCAGAACTTCGAGGTGCTGTCGCTCTACCGAAAGGGTGAGCCTGTCGGTCGCCACCCGGTCTGGAAAGGACAGAAAGCCACCGTCGCAGCCGGATTCTCGGACAACGTGCTGATCACCGCCCCCCGTGCGCAGATTGCCAACATCAAGGGCGAGATCGAGCGGACGGAACCACTGGTGGCGCCGATTCACGCCGGTCAGCGCATCGGCACCCTGCGCATCAAGCTGGGCGATACCGTCATCGCCGAGCGCCCGCTCGAAGCCCAGGAAAGCGTCGAGACCGCAGGCTGGTTCAAGCAGACCTGGGATACCATCCGTCTCTGGATCAAATGATCGGCGCAGGGCACGACGGCACCTGAGCCGAGCGAGAACGCTGTCCCATCGGCAGACTGCCTGTCCCGCGTGTCGGCACGACCGGGTGCCGGCCCTGCCGACACGCGGGACAGCCAAGCCGTCCGCGCACTCAGGAGTCGGCCGTGGCCACTGAAATCGTCTATCTCAATGGTGAATTCCTCCCGCTGAGCGAAGCCCGTATCCCGGTGCTGGACCGGGGCTTCATCTTCGGCGACGGGATCTATGAAGTCGTTCCCGTCTATCAGGGCAAGCCCTTCCGGATGAGCCAGCACCTGGCCCGGCTGCGCCGCAGCCTCGACAAGATCCGCATCCCGCATCCGATGGACGAGGCCGGCTGGCGGGAGCTGGTGCGCGAGCTGATCAGCCGTCATCCGTGGCCCGATCAGTTCGTCTACATCCAGATCACCCGGGGCGTGGCCAAGCGCGATCACGGTTTCCCGGCGAATGTGAAGCCGACCGTGTTTGCAATGAGCAGCCCCTTCACGCCGCCCACCCGAGACAGCATCGGCAACGGCATGGCCACCATCTCGCTGCCGGACGAGCGCTGGCTGCATTGCGACATCAAATCCACCTCGCTGCTGGGCAATGTACTGGCGCGGCAGGCCGCCCTCGATGCCGGCGTGCCCGAGTGCATCATGTTCCGCGACGGTTTTCTGACCGAAGGCTCGGCCTGCAACATCTGGGTGGTGCGTGAGGGCAAGCTGATCGCCCCGCCCCGCAACAACCTGATCCTCGAAGGCATCCGCTACGGCCTGCTCGAAGAACTGGCCGCAGCCGCGGGCATTCCCTTCGAGTCGCGGCCGGTCAGCCGCGACGAGGTGCTGAGCGCCGATGAACTGCTGATCTCCTCGGCCACCAAGGAAGTCCAGCCCATCACCCGCCTAGACGGCCAGCCGGTTGGAAACGGCCAACCCGGCCCCATCTTCGAGAAGTTGTTCGCTGCCTATCAGGCTGCCAAGCAGGCGGCCTGACTCGGCAAGGCCACAGCGTGTCAGAACGTGCTCGTCCCCACGCGCCTCCCGAAACCGTGCGCTGACAAGGCGCCACAGCCGCCAGGGCGGGCTGCCCTGTCAAGCTTGGCATAGCTGTCCAGCGCGCGGTTCCGGGCTCGGCCCGGAGAGAAAAAACCCCGCAGGACGAATCAACCGAGTCGTCTACCTTCCCGAGAAAACGATGAATCAGACCCCCGACACCCCCGCCACCGATGCCGCCAGCACCGACCCGATGCAGTTTCCGATGAGCTTCCCGCTGAAGATCATGGGCCGCAACGTGGAAGGTTTCGTCGAAACCGTCTCGGAAATCATCAGCCGGCACGCCGAAGACTTCAAACCCGAGGAACTGGAAAGCCGCACCTCAAAGGGTGATACCTACCTGTCGCTGACCGCCACCTTCACCGCCCATTCGCGCGCCCAGCTCGATGCGCTCTACACCGAGCTGTCCGCCCACGAGATGGTGTCGGTGGTGCTCTGACGCAAACACCCGCCCCGCCGACAGACCACGGCCGGCCCACGCGCCGCGTGACTCATTGCCCCGCGCCCCTGCCATGACCGCATCCTCCCCTCTGCCGCCGATCCGCCTGCGCCTGCTGGGCACCGTGCCCTATACCGAGGCGCTGGAGCGGATGCGCGCCTGGGCACTGGCTCGCCACCTCGCGCGCAAGGCGGCAGGATCGCCCCCCGCCTCGCTGGCAGACGCCGGCCTCGGACTGAGCGCCGAGGCGACCGGCCCGGTCAGCCGGCTCTGGCCCGCCGCCGATCTCGCCCCCCAGCTGGGTGATGAAATCTGGCTGATGCAGCACCCGCCGGTGTTCACGCTGGGATTGAACGCCCGTACCGAACACCTGCACGACGCCGGCGACATCCCGGTGGTGCCCACCGAGCGTGGCGGTCAGATCACCTATCACGGCCCCGGGCAGATCATGGCCTATCTGATGCTGGACCTGCGTGCCCGCCGGCTGGGCATCCGCGTGCTGGTCGAGCGGGTCGAAGCGGCCATCATCGACTGCCTGCAGCGCTACGGCATCGAGGCCATCCGCCAGGAGGGTGCGCCCGGCATCTACGTGCGGCAACCGGCGCTTTCCGCCCGCAGCGGCATGGCAAGGGCCGATGCCCCGGCGTCGCCGGACACGGCACCGGCGCCGAGCCTCACAAACGACCCGCACCAGCCGGGCACTGCCGCCCCCGAAGCGCATCTCAGGAACGCCCCGCACCCGACCACCGCCAACGCCACACCTGCGGTCTCCGTCCCCCCTGCGCATCGTCCTGCCCATTCGCCGGGCATCCCGGGCGCCGACGTGGCCAAGATCGCCTCCATCGGGCTCAAGACCTCGCAGGGTTTTTCGTATCATGGACTGGCGCTCAATGCCCGGATGGACCTGAGCCCCTTCCTGCGCATCAACCCCTGCGGCTTTCGGAATCTGCAGATGACCGATGTCTGGCGCGAAAGCGGCCAGCCGGCCGAACTGGATCTGGAGGCGCTGGCCCTTGAGCTGGGCGCGGCGCTGCAGCGCGCACTGGCCTGAACAAACCTGAACAGACCGGCAGCCCCGGGAGAACCCGGGCGAACTTGAGAGACCTCCGGAGGTCAAGGATAATCCGCCGATGAACCCGACCAGCCCATCCTCGCCCGTCGCCGCTCCCGTGGCTCCCGTTACGCCTGCCGGCCCGGCGCAGACTCCCTCCACCGTCTCCGCGGCAGCCGCCGTGGTCGATCCGCGCCAGAAACAGAAAGGGGAAGCCAAGACGGCTCGCATCCCGATCAAGGTCATCCCGATCAAGGAGATGCTGCGCAAGCCCGAATGGATTCGTCGCCAGCCGCCGAAGCTGGGCAGCCGCTTCTACGAGATCAAGGAAATCCTCCGCGAGCACAAGCTCTATACGGTCTGCGAGGAAGCCTCCTGCCCGAACATCGGCGAATGCTTCGGCAAGGGCACGGCCACCTTCATGATCATGGGCGACAAGTGCACCCGCCGCTGCCCCTTCTGCGACGTGGGACATGGGCGTCCCGACCCGCTCGACCAGGACGAACCCCGCAACCTCGCCAAGACCATTGCCGCCCTGCGGCTCAACTATGTGGTGATCACCTCGGTGGACCGCGACGATCTGCGCGACGGCGGTGCCGGTCACTATGTGGAATGCATCAACGAAGTCCGCGCCCTCTCGCCCCGGACCCAGATCGAAGTGCTGGTGCCCGATTTCCGTGGCCGCCTCGGACGCGCCCTCGACATTCTCGAAACCGCGCCCCCCGACGTGATGAACCACAACCTCGAAACGGTGCCCCGGCTCTACAAGGAAGCACGCCCCGGCGCCAACTACGAGCACTCGCTGGAACTGCTCAAGCAGTTCAAGGCCCGCGTGCCCCATGTGCCGACCAAGTCCGGCCTGATGGTCGGCCTGGGCGAAACCGACGAGGAAATCGTCGAAGTCATGCGCGACATGCGCGCCTACGACATCGACCGGATCACGATCGGTCAGTACCTTGCACCCTCGGGCCACCACCTGCCGGTACGCCGCTACGTCACGCCCGAAACCTTCAAGTATTTCGAGGAAAAAGCCTACGAACTGGGCTTCCAGCATGCCGCCATCGGCGCGCTCGTCCGCAGTTCGTACCATGCCGATCAGCAGGCAGAAGAAGCTGCCAGCCGCAGCAGCGCCAAGGACGGCGCCGAAGTCGGCACCCCTTCGCCCTTGAACTGAGCGTCGCTGCCCCGGCCTTCCCAACCACCGCCGCCGCACGGACGATTGCACGGCGGCCGACAGGCGAGCGGCACACGACGCGCCCGACTGGACGACCCCGTTTCCCGCGGGGCGGGCTCCCGCCAGCCAGCATCGCCTTCGGCGCCACGGCCTCGACACGCCGCAGACCCCCATCATCCATTGCCATGACCCGCAACGACGCCGCCTCCCTCCAACGCACGCTGCGCCGCGACGACGTGCTGGCCGACCCGACGCTGAGTCTGTTCCAGAAGGTGCTGCTGGTGACGGATGGTTCCGTCACCGAGCTGCTGTGCATCTACACCGGTCAGACCGTGCGCGCGAACAAGCTCGCTCAAGCGGTGCGCACCGATGCCAGACCCCTCGCGCTGGACTGCCCGCCCGACACGCCGCTGCTGCATCGCCAGGTGATGCTGGTCGCCGAGCGCACCCCGCTGGTCTTCGCCGAATCCGCCTTCATCCTCGATCGCCTCAGCGAGCGGGCCCGGCACCGGCTGCTCGACTCCGACGCACCGATCGGTCAGCTCTGGAAAGAAGAACGCACCGAGATGTACCGGGAGATCGTCGATATCCGCCTCGAACGGCATCCCGGCGTCGCCGCCCATTTCGATCGCCCCGCGGACACACTGCTGCTGTCACGCACCTATCTGCTGTTTCAGGGCGGAACGCCGCTCGGCCTGATCACCGAAAAATTTCCCGACAGCCATTTCCGCTGATCTGCACAGGGCGCCAACGAGCTGGCACGATGGATGCATTCTGACAACTTCCATCGACCTCCCCCGCCGCAGGCCACTTGCCTCCCGCTAGGCTAGGCGTCCTGGCTTGGACGGGAACAACGTGGTGAGAAGCTATAGCTGGAGCGGATGGGCGACACCGCCAGCGCGCCCCGAGGAACTTTTGCGAGGACGAACACGTGCACAACACGCGCTATCAGGCCGTTTTCGGCGACATCGACGGCACCTTGCTCAACCGGAATCACCAGATCGGCACACGCACCCAGCACAGCATCCGACGCATCCTCGCGCTGGGCGTACCCTTCATCCTGGTCTCGGCCCGACCGCCGCTGGCGATCACCCCCTTCAGCCGGCAACTGCAGTGCCGCAGCCCCATCATCTGCTACAGCGGCGCGCTGGTCCTCGACGACGACCTGAGCCCCCTCCACAGCCTTGCCATCGGGCAGCCAGCGCTGACCCAGCTCGAACAGACCCTGGCCCGGCTTGCCGCGGACGCACTGCCACCAGACAGCAGACTGTCGATCAACCATTACGCCGGCCTGCACTGGTATGCCGACCCCGACAACCCCTGGACACAGCAGGAGGCCGCCATCACCGGCCTGCAACCCAGCCCCCGAGCGGCTGAGCTGACCGAAGTCCACAAGATCCTGCTGATGAGCGAGGCCGCCGAAATCAGGCAACTGGAACATGCGCTGCGCCTGCACTTTCCGCAGCTCCACATTCATCGTTCCAAGAACGAATACCTCGAAATCACCCACCAGCAGGCGAGCAAATCTCAAGCCATCCGCTTTCTGGAAAAACGCCTCGGCCTCGATCCGCAGCGCATCATCGCCTTCGGCGACAACTTCAACGATCTCGACATGCTGCAGCACGCCGGTCTGAGCGTGGCGATGGGCAATGCCCCCGACGACATCAAGGCCGCCGCCCACCGCGTGACCGCCACCAACGACGAGGACGGCATCGCGCTCGTGCTGGATGAGGTGTTTCCGGAGAACGATGCCCCGGAGACGGATGCTTCAGAGGAGAATGAAAGCAAATAAGGTACCAAAATATATGGCACCCGCCTTTCTTTCAGAAGGGAATCACTCCCCACCACTGCCCGACTGATCGGTGCCCTGCAACTTGGAAAGTTCGGCTTCCGTCACGTATTCGAACAGGGTGACGACCCGCTTGACGCCGGAAACCTGCGAAGCAACGATCGAGGCACGCTGGCCTTCCTCATGCGTGACAACCCCCATCAGATAGACGGTGTTGCGCTCGGTGACGACCTTGATGGCGCTGGCGGTCAGATGGCGTTCACGTACCAGCCCGGCCTTGACGCGGGCGGTCAGGGTGGAGTCCTCGGTCTGGCCGCTGAAGGACTCGACCGGCGCGATCTCGATCTCGTTGTAGATATCCTTGATGTTGGGTATCCGGGAGCGCACGACTTCTTCGGCCGCCTGGCGGTTGGCTTCGGAATCGACCTGGCCGGTCAGCAGCACGCGCCGGTTGAAGCTGGTGACGGAAACCGATGCGCGGTGACTGCGATTGACGCTCTCGTTCAGCACCCGCAAGCCCCGCAGTTCGATGGTCTGGTCCTCGGTCTGGGCACCGATCGATCGGCGGTCGAGCACGGCGATCGTACCGATGGCGGCCCCCGTCACGGCCAGTCCGAAGCAGCCACTCAACCCGAGGGTCGACGCGATGACGGCTGACAAGACGAGACGACGTCCAAGGACACGGGGTTGGCTGCTCATCAAACTCACTCTCCTGGGCAGGGCCGATCGGCCTGCGGCATGACAAAGGTTATGCCCCGATTATAGAAGGCCGTCGAGAGCCCCTCCCGATTTCCGGGGCCGGCTCCGGGCAGGAGCGCGGGGGCGCCGCATTCCTGCGGCAGATTGCCAACGCTTCGCAACAAAGCGCTTCGGTATCAGAAGGCGTCCGGTATCCACTCCAGACGCCCGGCCTCGATGGCGACGACATCGAAACGACAGGGTGGCCACGCATGGCGCCCGAAGCGTTCGCTCAGCAAGCATTGGGCAGCACGGCGGATGCGTTGCTGTTTGCGGGCGTCGACGCTGGCAGCGGCTCCGCCGAAGGCCGCGCTGCGACGACTGCGCACTTCGACGAAGACCCAGGTCGGCCCATCGGCCATCACGAGGTCGATTTCGCCAACCCGATACAGCACGTTGCTGGCGAGCAGACGCAGGCCGGCCCGCTGCAGATGGGCCAGTGCCTGCTGTTCGGCAGCCGCCCCGCGAGCCCGGGTCGAGGGACGGGGCGGGGGTGGCATGGCCGGCATAAGGGTCTCGCCCGGTGATCAGCGCAGAGGATGCCGGCGATCAGAGCGCGATCGGCACGCCCTGACGGTACTCGGCCGGCAACAGCGTCCGCTCGATGACCGGGTAATTGCCGTCGTAGCGCAGTTGCCCGGTCAAGCCGTCGATGTCGATCGACGAGGCACCCGTGAACATCTCGCGGCCGATCCTCAGCGCGTCGATACCCAAGGCATACAGGCGCTGCATTTCCAGGCTGAAGTCCTCGGGCGGCGGCGCGTAGCGCTGGGCTTCGAACAGGCCCGGCCGCAGGATGGCCGGCATTTCGAGCAGGCGAATACCGTCCAGCTCCGGAATCGGCTGCTTCGCCTCCGGGCCGCCGATCGAGATCTGCGAAGTCCCGAAGATCGGCCGGTTCTTGCCGATGATCATGCAGACCGGCCGCGCGAGGTGCGGTGGCATCGACAGGAAATAGAGATCCCCCTGTTCGCGCTTGGCAACCCCGCGGAACTTGTAGAGCGCACTCTCCTCGAGTTCGATCGGCAGCTCAGCCTCGCCCCCCAGCGCCAACCAATGGGCATGGAAGACGCTGGCCGCCCGGCGGCCGATCGGATTGGCCGCCGTGATGATGACGGCCTTGGGCGCCTTCAGGCCACCCGCTCGACGCCGCATCGCCTGGAATGCCAGGTCGGCCATCTGCATGCCTTCCTGCTCGACGCCGATCGAGTAGACCAGCACGTTCCAGGGCACGCTGCCATCGCCATCGAAGTGATTGAGCGCCAGGGTGGTGATCGGCACTTCAGGAAAGCTGGCCAGCGCCGCCGTGCCATTGCGGGTCAGCGGACCGATCACCAGCGAAGTGCCCCGCCGGATCATGCCGTGATAGGCGGCCGTCAGCTGTTTGACCGATTCATCGGTTTCGTAGATGTCGATGGCAAAGCCGCGCGAATGACGACGGTAGCCGGCTTCGATGCCCGCCCGCAGGGCTGCGGCGGCACGCTCGAATGATTGCCCCAACTTCGGTAACAATAGACCGATCCGGTTGACCTCGGCGCCTGCCTGGGCACGAGCCAGCGATGGCCAGCCGGCCGCAGTCGCCATCGTGCTGCCGACCACCGCCAGCGTGCCTTTCATCCAAATTCGACGTTGCATCATGTCCTCATGCCTGTCCGGTCCGGCCTGCGCCGATACGCCTTCGTACCCGGCCCCTGCCGATACCCACGACTCCCCGGCGCTTGCCGCTGCATTATATGTAGTGGCCACGCCCATCGGAAACCTCGAAGATATCAGCAACCGAGCTGCACGAACGCTTCGGGGGGTGACATGGATTGCTGCAGAAGACACACGGAGCAGTCGCCCCCTGCTGCAATCGCTGGGCATCGGCCCGCAACGCTGCCTCAGCCTGCACAGCCACAATGAAGAAGCCCGCACCGATTCGCTGCTGGCGCGTATCCTGGCCGGAGATTCGGTCGCGCTGATCAGCGATGCCGGCACCCCAGCGATCAGCGACCCCGGCGCCCTGTTGGTGGCAGCCGCCCATGCCGCCGGCATTCGGGTCGTGCCGGTGCCCGGCGCCAGCGCGACAACGGCCCTGGTCAGCGCCGCCGGACTGGCCAGGGGACGCTTTCTGTTCGAGGGCTTTCTGCCCACCCGCAACAAGCAGCGGCGCGAGCGGCTGACGAGCCTCGCGCAGCTGGCACACCCTTTTCTGATCTTCGAGGCGCCGCATCGCATCGAGGCGCTAGCCGAGGATCTGCTGGCCGTACTCGATCCTGCCCGCCCTGTCGTGATCGGACGTGAACTCACCAAACGCTTCGAGCAGATCGTCCGGATGCCATTGGCAGAACTCCCCGACTGGCTGGCTGCCGACGACAACCACCGCCGCGGCGAGTTTGCACTGCTGATTCTGGAAGCAGCACAGCCCGAGACAGGCACCGAATCGGAAAGCGGGGCTCCCAGCGCCATCGGCGTGCAGGCCATGCGTGTGCTGGCGGCCGAGATGCCGCCACGCCAGGCCGCCAAGCTGGCAGCCCGGATCAGCGGCGATGCCAGCGACCTGCTCTACCGCACGCACCTGAGCCAGAATAAGAAGTGAGCAATCGCTTTCGTTAATGAGCCCCTGCCTGGGTGCCTGGGTGCCTGGGTGCCTGGGTGCCCGGCATTTGAGCGCTTGATCTCTTGGCCGTAAAGCCCGTGGCACCAGCAGGACGCGGCATCGCCGAAACTCAAGCCCATCGCCCCCGGCGTGGTACGGGTGCCCTGCCCGTCGTGCGAAGGCAGAAGCCCGAAGGGCAGCTTCCGGAATACAGGTCTGGAATCCGAAGCGAGGACTCACATGCCGCGAATCACAAGCCAGCACTTAGGAAGCAGCGCTTTACCGCGAAGTGAACGCTGGCTTTTAATTGCTTAGTGCAGGGTCTTGAAGCCTCGATCCAGCTTCGCAATCCGAGCCATCAGCGCGCGTTAGCGAACGCTTACACTCAAGAAAACGGCTTTCCGCCCCGCTTCGCTCAGCTTCTGTACGGGAGCCACAGGCCGGGAGGAGGAAGTCGCGGGAGAGGATGTTGGGGCGTTGGGGCGTTGGGGCGTTGGGGCGTTGGGGCGTTGGGACGTTGGGACGGCATGGATTCCTGCACGATAGAGCGACTGAGAGGCCGTGTCGCCGTGTCGCCGTGTCGCCGTGTCGCCGTGTCGCCGTGTCGCCGCCAAGTCTAGTCGATGCAAGTGCTTACTTCACCTTGAAACAAACTGGTGCAGCGACTCGATATGTTCGTCGACAGAAGGGCCTGCGCCCTGCGTGACAGCCGCTCAGCGGAACGACACCCAGGGGCGCTGGCCGGTACGCCGCTCGATCTGTGCGGCAGCCGCTCTCGCCCCGCTCTCTTCCTCGAAGGGGCCGAACAGCACTTGGTAACGCTCGCCCTGCTCCAGAATTTCCACCGGCGGATCTCCGGCGGTCGACTCGGCCTGTTGCAAGCGCTGCCGGCGCAAGGCGTTGTCCAGCTGCGAAAACACCCCGAGCTGGATGTACCAGCCGCCATCGAGCGCGCCGTCCGTCGAAGCCTGTGCGAGCTGTTCGCTAGCCGACTCCTCGACTGCAGTGCCGGCAGGCACCCCGACAGCAGGGCTGACTTCGGCTCGGGCAGGGGCGCCCCCGGCCGCCGGAGCGGCAGCAGCATGCGCTTCAGCCGCACCAGCCGTCACGGCCACGGCGGTCGCGGCGGGCTGCACAGCCCCGGCAGGCTGCTGCGCCTCGGCACTGGCCACATAGCGGCGCGCCCGCTCGACGACCTCGGGTGTGACCGAGGATGCCTGCCCCGGCCTGGAGCCGCTTTCTGAAGGAGCGGGCTTCGATGCCGGCCCGCCGTCCACGCGCTGCGCTGCCACCGATGTCGTCAGCGGCGTCACATTCACAGTCGGCTCCGGTTTGCCTGCCGTCTGCTCGCCCCGCCCGGCCGCAGCCGCCAGCATCTC
>JBHADS010000546.1:0-2753 GCA_041855185.1 Lautropia sp.
CTGCGTACCGGCATTCAGCAGGTCACGCAGGATCTGGGCATCAGCCAGCATCTGTCCGTGGCTGGGCGTCCCTGCAACCTGCTGTATTCGACCCTGGATCACGATCTGCGCCCGTCGCAGCCGTTCCGGACCCTGTTCATGCAGGAACTGATCCGCTGGGGCGTGCTGGCGCCGAACTTCATCGTCAGCTACTCGCACGATGATTCGGACATCGATTACACCATCGAGGCTTTCAGCCGCGCTGCGCGTGTCTACCGCCAGGCGCTGGATGCCCGCTCCACCGATGGGCTGCTGATCGGCGAACCGACCAAGGTTGTCTACCGGCGCTACAACTGATGCCCCGTCTCCCCCTGCTGTACGATGCAGGGGGAGGGCATGGACAGGCGGCCCCCTGCGGGCCGCTTTTTTTGTCCATGAGCCTGGTGCGCGCGTCGAGCCGTGCCCGTGCATCGAACTGTGCCGGGGGCATGCGGGTCTTGAGAAACGGCACGTCTTCTGGACCTTGACGTGCCGCTCAGCAGATGTTGCCGGGGCGGAAGCGCCCCGATGCAGCCCCCAGATGCAGGAGATGTCCGCGCGATGGGCACGGGGCTCCTGATGGGGGTGCAGGCGCCGTTCAGGGTTTGAAGGTAGGAGCCGGAATCGGCGAGTTCTTCAGATAGATCTGTTGCAGGTCGTCGGGCAGATGCTCGAGCGTACTGCCCTGCAGGTAGTCATTGATCGGTGAGCCGGTGCAGCGGCAATCTACATTAGGAGCGCCACGCTGAGCGATCAGATCACCCTTGTGCACACAGCGGAAATCGATCGAGAAGCGAGTCTTGCCTGTACGGTTGGGCACCGAGGAGTGCAGGTGGGAGGCGGCGAACAGCAGCATCCCGCCTGGGGGCGTGACCACGATGATTTCAGGGTCGAGCTTGATTTCTTCCTGCAACTTGGGCTGAGGACGGGTGTCCTTGCCGATGTGCTGAGCGGCGTTGAAGCGCTGGTTGGCGTTCCAGTCCTGGTAGTTGTAGGTTTCCGAGTTGTTGGGAACGCTGCGTTCGAAATACTCGGGGTGGAAAGCCATGGCGTTGCCGGCTTCGATGTCGAAAATCGGAATCCACCAGTTGATCTGACACATCGGCGCCGAATACCAAGTGTCGCGGTGCGCATGGAAGGCGTAGGCAATACCGGTGGTCAGATAGTCGTCGCTGGTCGATGAGCGCATCCGTGGCACATCGAAGTACCACTGGTCCAAGTCACAGCCGATGTGGGCCAGCATCTTGGGGATGATCTTCTTGCAGTCGGGGTGGTGGATGAACGCCGGCTTCAGTTTGGACAGAATCTCGGCGTATTGTTCGACCTGATAATGGTTCTGTGCGGTCAAAGGGTCCAGTCCGGGGAACGACTCTTTGATCAGCTTTCGTGCCACTTCGATCAACGCCATCGAGTGCTCGTTGGCCGAATAGACAAAGAGATCCCCTCGGTACAGCAGATCGCGGCGGCTGTCGTCGTCAATCTTCCGATCAAAAAAGATGGCAGTCATAGGTGTTCAGAAGTGTAAAAAGACAGAATCCTGCATCAGAATACTGCATCTCACTTGATTTTATGATTGGCCCAAGTAAAAAGGGTGATGCCCCTGCTAGATTGCCGGCCAATTTGTTGACGTGCCTATTCTTGAGGTAGCGATGCTAAACCGTTGTTCTGCCGCCGGTTTGTATGCAGTAGGTACTTCGGGTATGTGACGGCATGTAGCATGTGCACGTTGCTTTGGGCGAATTGTTTACATGGCACTGCAACCGATGGAGCGTCACCGAGGGGGGCCTGCTTGGGTCTGTTCAAGAAATCGGGATGCCATCATTGCGCAGCGTGAAGGAGCGTAATGTCGAGGATCGCAGGGGCAACGGGGGCTGCGTCAAAAAAGTGAAGCCTCGATGAGTGCTGCAGCAACGGACTACAGTGTCAAGAGGCTCAGGGGGCGCAGGTTGAGAAGGCGCAGAGCGAAGGAATGCGCTGCCAAGCGTGCAGCCGCCAGGAGGCGTGTCGGATGAGAAACAGGGCGCCTCTCTCTGGATTGCCAGGACGCTTTGTGGAGTGGCGCCCGCTTTTCATTGGGCGCCTGCTGCCAAGAAGGCGGTTGGAGGTGTGATTGTGTACCCGCTGGGCGGGGCGAATCAGGCTTTCCTTGCACAGCGGGCAGCGTTGAACACGTCGTGGGTTACCAGCGTTTCCAGGGGGCTTTGCCGGATGCCCACAACTCTTCCAGCACATGCTTGTCACGCAGCGTGTCCATCGGCTGCCAGAAGCCGGTGTGGCGCCAGGCGTGCAGCTGACCATCGGCCGACAGCGAACGCATCGGCTCCTGTTCGAAGACCGTGCTGTCGTCCTTGATGCGGTCGAGCACGCTGCGGTTCAGCACGAAGAAGCCGCCGTTGATCCAGGCGCCATCGCCCTGCGGTTTCTCCATGAAGGATTCGATCCGGCTCTGCTCGGCCGGCAGGCTGAAGGCGCCGAAGCGTCCCGGCGGCTGAACGGCCGTCACGGTGGCTTCGCAACCATGCTGCTTGTGGAATGCGATGGACGCCGTGATATCGACATCGCTGACGCCGTCACCATAGGTGCACAGGAAGGTATCGCCCTTCAGATAACGCGCGGCGCGCTTGATGCGGCCGCCGGTCATCGTGTCCTGGCCGGTTTCGACCAGCGTCACCTGCCAGGGTTCGGATTCGTTGCGATGGATTTCCATCTTGTTCGAGCGCAGGTCGAAGGAGACA
>JBHADS010000547.1:0-2818 GCA_041855185.1 Lautropia sp.
ATGTTCCGCAGCGCCCGCCACCCCCAGGGCGCCAACCGGGGCAGATAGCGCCAGTCGATGCGCAGCGGACCCAAGGGGTCGAGCAGCATCGCCGGCAGCTTGGGCAACATGCTGGCATCGGCAATCGGATAGACCTGCTCGGTGGCGATGTGGCCGGCATTGCCCCAGGAAGCGCCCATGCCCGGATCACCGGCATCGAGCAGCACCGTCTCGACGCCACGCTTGCGCAGCGTCACCGCAATGCTCAGGCCGATGATCCCGCCACCGATGATGAGCGTCGGGCCGCTCATTTTTCGATCCCCCAGCGGAAGGGATCACGCGCATCGATCAGCAAGGTGCTTTCGGCACAGATATAGGCACGCCCGCGGATCGTCGGCAGGATGCCGCCTTCGGGTGCCGGCAGATAGGACGCCTGAAAACGACTGCCGATCACGCTTTCCTGCTGCCAGAGCGCACCGGGCGCCAGCACGCCATCCTCGGCCAGACAAGCCAGCTTGGCGCTCGTGCCCGTGCCACAGGGCGAACGGTCGTAGGCGCCGCCGGGGCAGAGCACGAAACTGCGGCTGTCGGCCGTATCGGTCCCGGCGAACAGCTCGATGTGATCGATCTCGGCCCCCTCGCTGCCGCCGATGCCCTGATCCTTCAGCGCCTGCATGATGGCGCGCGACACCTGCGTCAGCCGCTCGGTGTTGTCCGCCGCGATGCGCTCGCCATGCTCGTTGACGAGGAAGAACCAATTGCCGCCCCAGGCGATGTCCCCGTGCACGGTGCCCAGACCCGGCACCTGTACCGGAACGGCACGGCGATGACGCCAGGCCCGCACGTTCTGGATGCTGACGCTGCCATCCTCGTGCACCGTGCATCGGACATTGCCCACCGGCGTCTCGACCGTATGCACCCCGGGCGCGATCCGCCCCAGATACAGCAACGAGGCCATCAGGCCGATCGTGCCGTGGCCGCACATGCCCAGATAGCCGGTGTTGTTGAAGAAGATCACCCCGCAGGCATGTTCAGGATTCTGCGGCGGGCACAGCAGCGCCCCCACCAGGATGTCGTTGCCACGCGGCTCCAGAATCACCGCCCGGCGCCAGGCATCGTGCTGCGTGCGCAGGCGCTGCAGGCGTTCGGCCACGGAACCCGCTCCCAGATCGGGAAAACCATCGATCACCAGCCGGGTCGGCTCCCCTTCGGTGTGGGAATCGACGATCCGGACCGCCTGATACGAACTGGACATGATATTCCTCGCGCTGATCGGCGGAGCGCATCCTGCACGGAACACGCCCCACGGACATTGAACAGAAAAGAGCCGACTCAGAGCAGCTCGACCGAGAAATCGCCCTGGGCCATCCGCTTCAGACCTTCGATGTTCGCGGCACTGATGGCGATACCCTGGGCCTCGGAGCGCTCACGCGCTGCATAACGGCGCTGCGATGGCAGACGCGCCCCCTGGGCGCCGAACTCGTCGAGCAGCTTGCGGGTGTGCCCGGTCAGATCGGCCACGCCGAAGGCATCCGGCGACAGGGCGATGATCAGCTCACCGTGGCGCGGCGCCAGGATGCGCCCGCCGTCCAGCTCGGAACTTTCCACACTGGTCAGATCGCCGATCAGCACACCGCCCAGAATCTCGATCATCGTCGCGATGGCCGAACCCTTGTAGCCGCCGAAGGTCAGCAGCGCACCTTCCAGCGCAGCCGCCGGATCATTGGTCGGCTTGCCGTCCGGATCGATGGCCCAGCCATCCGGCAGCTGCTTGCCATCCAGACGATAAAGCTCGACCTCGCCCCGGGCCGCCACCGACGTGGCAAAGTCGAAGACATAGGGATTGCCACCGGTGCAGGGCCAGGCGAAGGCCAGCGGATTGGTGCCCAGCAGCTTGCGGATGCCACCTGCCGGTGCCACATAGGCGTTGCTCGGGCACATCGCCAGCGCCGCCACACCGGCCTCGGCCAGCTGCTCCACCTCCGGCCACAGCGCCGAAAAATGCACGCAATCGTTGATCGCCAGCGCGGCGATACCGAAACGCCTGGCCTTGTCCGCCAGCAGCGGCGCAGTCTGCTCGAAAGCCAGCGACGAGAAGCCGCCCCGGGCATTGACCTTGACGATCGGCCGATCGGCCGGGTTCTCGATCACCGGCTCGGCCTGTCCGTCGGCCACGCCGCCCTTGATCGTCGCCAGTGCCCCACGAATCCGATAGATCCCGTGCGAGCGGCACTGATCCCGCTCGGCCTTGACGATGACCCGCCCCATCGCATCGGCCTGAGCCTCCGAAAGCCCTCCCCGAACCAGCACCTCGCGCACCATCCGATGCAGTTCATCAAAGGACAAATAGACGCTGTCACTCATGCTCTCTCCTCCTTGGACCTGCGATCAGCCACCCGGCCGGATACCCGGTCGGACACCTGACCGGATACCCGCACCGACGACGGATCGGACAAAACATCCATGAGACCACAGAACACAGAAAACGGCATCTCGTCTGCGGCCCGGCAGGATGGCCGACCGATCAGCGCGGCTTGCAGGGCCGGGTCGCCGCGCACTGCTCGACCATCGCCGTCACCTGGGCCCGCCGCTCGCCGGTCAGCGGCATCCGCGGCATCCGCACCGTTTCGGTGCCGCGCCCCATGATCGTCTCGGCCAGCTTGATCGACTGCACCAGATCATGCTCGGCATCCAGATGCAGAAGTGGCATGAACCAGCGGTAGATCCGGATCGCCGTCTCCAGATCGCCGCGCTCGAAGGCCGCCACCAGTTCCACCGACTCCTCCGGGAAAGCCGAAGTCAGCCCGGAAATCCAGCCCTTGGCCCCCAGAATCAGCCC
>JBHADS010000548.1:0-3392 GCA_041855185.1 Lautropia sp.
AGAACGAGCTGGAACTGAGCGGCGACGACGCCGTGAAGATGCAGAAGATCCTGGATGCGCTCGACAACGTCGACGATGTGCAGCAGGTCTACACCAACGCCATCATCGTCGAGGACTGATCCCATGGCCCAACAGAAACGATGCCTGGTCGTCGGCAGCGGCGGACGGGAGCACGCGATCGCGCTGGCGCTTGCCCGCTCGCAGCAATTCGAGACCGTCTTCGTCGCCCCCGGCAATGCCGGCACCGCCCTGGAGCCGGGCATGCGCAACCTGCCGATCAGCGACATCGATGCGCTGGCCGACTTTGCCGCAGCCGAGCAACTGACCTTCACCGTGGTCGGCCCCGAAGCCCCGCTGGCCGAAGGGCTGGTCGATCGCTTCCGCGCCCGCAGCCTGCCCGTGTTCGGCCCGACGCAGGCAGCGGCCCGGCTCGAATCCTCGAAGGACTTCGCCAAAGCCTTCATGCAACGCCACGGCATCCCAACCGCGGCCTACCAGACCTTCACCGACCCGCAGGCCGCCAAGCGCTACATCGCCGAACAGGGCGCCCCGATCGTGGTCAAGGCCGACGGGCTGGCCGCCGGCAAGGGTGTGGTCGTGGCCCAGACCGTGGCTGAGGCCCAGGCCGCCGTCGAACAGTTCCTCGGCAGCGAGGGCAGTGAAGGCTCGCGGGTCGTGATCGAAGCCTTCCTGAGCGGCGAAGAAGCCAGCTTCATCGTGATGGCCGATGGCAGCCATGTGCTGACGCTGGCCACCAGCCAGGACCACAAGCGCCTGCTGAACGACGACCAGGGACCGAACACCGGCGGCATGGGCGCCTACTCGCCTGCCCCGGTCATCACGCCGGCCCTGCACGAACGTGCCCTGCAGGAGATCATCCTGCCAGTGATCCGCGGCATGGCGGCCGAAGGCACGCCCTTCACCGGCTTTCTCTATGCCGGGCTGATGATCGGCGAGGACGGCAGCCTGAACACGCTGGAGTTCAACTGCCGGCTGGGCGACCCTGAAACCCAGGCGATCCTGTCGCGGCTGAAGACCCCGCTCGGCACGCTGATCGAAGCCGGCATCGAGGGTCGGCTGGACACGGTCGAGGCCGAATGGGACAGCCGCTGCGCGCTGTGCGTGGTGCTGGCCGCCAAGGGCTATCCGGCCACGCCGGTCAAGGGCGATGTCATCACCGGCTGCCCGGCCAACGGCAACGCGCAGGCCACCGACCTGTTCGTCTATCACGCCGGCACCGCCGGGCGGGAAGGCGCCATCGTCACCAGCGGTGGCCGGGTGCTGGGTGTGACCGGCCTGGGCGAGACACTCGCACAGGCACAGGCACGTGCCTACGAAGGGGTGAAAGCCATCCACTTCGAGGGCATGCAGTACCGTACCGACATCGGCCGGCGCGGCCTGGGCGCCTGAAAGGCATCAGGACCGCAAGCGCCGAGCCGCTCACAGAGGAAAGCCCGTGACATCTCCGTCCCCATCCCCCACCGTGGCCCCGAATGAGATCGCCGCCTGGTTCGGCGGCCTGCAGCGCCGCATCGTCAGCGGCCTGGAAGGCGCCGACGGCGGTCGCTTCCTGGTCGATGCCTGGCAGCGCGAAGCGCCAAAGCCCGGTGCCGCGCCCTCCCTCGGCGGGGGTGGCGTCAGCTGTGTGCTCGAGGACAGCACGGTTTTCGAGCGTGCCGGCGTGCTGTTCTCGGACGTGCGCGTGCCGCAACTGCCGCCCACGGCCTCGGCCAACCGGCCGCAGCTCGCCGGGCGCAGCGCCCGCGCCACCGGCGTGTCGCTGGTGCTGCACCCGCGCAACCCTCATGTGCCCACCGTGCACATGAATGTCCGCTTCTTCATCGCCCCCGGCCGCCAGCCGGACGAGGCCGATGTCTGGTGGTTCGGGGGCGGCATGGACCTGACCCCCTACTACGGCGTCGAGGAAGATGCCCGGCATTTCCATCAGGTGTGTCACGATGCGCTGGCGCCCTTCGGCGCCGAGCACTATCCGGCGATGAAAGCCTGGTGCGACCGCTATTTCTTCCTCAAGCATCGCAATGAGGCACGCGGCATCGGCGGCATCTTCTTCGACGATCTGAACACCCCCGACTTCGACACCGCCTGGGCGCTGACCCGCAGCGTCGGCGATCATTTTCTGGCGGCCTATCTGCCGATCGTCGAGCGCCGCAGGGATGTGCCCTATGGCGAGCGCGAACGGCAATTCCAGGCGCTGCGCCGGGGCCGCTACGTCGAGTTCAATCTGGTCTACGATCGGGGCACACTGTTCGGACTGGCCTCCGGCGGACGCACCGAATCCATCCTGTGCTCGATGCCGCCCTCGGTGCAATGGCGCTACCAGTACCAGCCCGAAGCCGGCACCCCCGAGGCCCGGCTCTACACCGACTTTCTGCCACCCCGGAACTGGCTATGCCCGTGAAGCAGCGGCTTGCGCGCATCGGACTGCTCGGTGGCAGCTTCGATCCGGTTCACGTCGGCCATCTGGCGCTGGGCCAGTCCGCCATCGTCGCGCTACAGCTCGACGAGCTGGTGCTGATCCCGGCCGGCCGGCCCTGGCAGAAGCCGGCCGATCAGCAGGCCACGCCCGCGCAGCGGCTGGCGATGCTGGAACAGGCGCTGCGCGGGCGCACGACAGCCCCGTCCGCCCAGGCAGCCCAATCGGCCCCGTCCGCCCAGTTTGCCCAGGAGACCACCATCCGCTGGCGCATCGACGACCAGGAAATCCGCCGCGACGGTCCCAGCTACACCATCGACACGCTGGCCGCCCTGCGCCAGCAGCACGGCGAGCAGGTTGCGCTGGTGCTGATCATCGGCAGCGATCAGTTCCGCAACCTGGCGAGCTGGCACCGTTGGGAGCAGCTGCTCGACTTTGCGCATCTGGCCGTCACCCAGCGCGAGCGGGTGCCGCTCGATGATCTGCCGGCCCCGATCGACGCGCTGCTGGCTGCACGCGGCGTCGATGCCCTCCCCGACGATCGGCCCGCCGGCAGCATCGTGCTGTTCCGGATGCCGGCCGTGCCAGTGTCGTCGACACTGCTGCGCAGGCATCTGGCAGCCGGACTGCCGGTGGACGAGCTGCTGCCGCCCGGTGTCGAAGCCTATATCCGCCAGCACCGCCTGTACGGTGCCGCGGCTCCGGCATAGCGGCAGCGCACGGGGCTTTCTGTTACTGTCATCATTATCTCCCAGCGCCTTCTCTCACAGCGCTGTCGATTTTTCGTCTTTTCTGCACACTCGCTCATGGACATCAGCCAACTGCAACGCATCGTCGTCGACGCGCTCGACGATGTGAAGGCCCAGGACATCCGCGTCTTCGACACCTCGAAACTCTCCGACCTGTTCGACAGCGTCGTGGTGGCCACCGCCACCTCCAACCGGCAGACCCGCGCACT
>JBHADS010000549.1:0-2864 GCA_041855185.1 Lautropia sp.
GCCGTGGTCGCCGAATCCGCCACCTCGCCATCCAGCCGCGGCTTGCTGTAGGCCACGCCGATGCGGGTGGTCCAGCCGCCGGTGTTGTAGGCCGCATTCAGTTCATAGCCGTGGTTCTTCAGCGTACCGCTGTTGAACAGACGGTAGTAAGCCGCCTCCCGGCTGCTGGCGCAGGTCGCGCCGGAAGCGTTGATGCACTGATAATCCTGGTGGTTCTTGGTGTTCTGCTTGAAGACGGAGCCCGTGACTTGCAGGTTCTCTACCGGTGTGTAGGTGAAGCCCAGTTCCAGGTTGCGGGCGTGTTCGGCGCGCAGTCCGTCGTCAGCCATGACCAGACGGCCGCCGGCCAGATAGCCCTCATACAGACGTGGGCTGCGGCTGGCGTAGTACATGCCGGCGTTGAAGGACAGCTGCTCGTTCACATCGTAGATCAGTGCGACGCTCGGGTTGATGTCGCCGTCCGAGACCTCGCTGCGGCCCGAGGTGCGCAGATCGAAATGGTCGTAGCGGACGCCGGTGGTCAGCGTGAAGGGCTGCAGATTCCAGATCCCTTCCAGGTAGGCGCCTGCGTCGGTCTTTTTCTCGTTGACGGTGTCGAGAATCTGGCCTGCGGTGGATTCGCGCGAAGGAGGCGTGATCTCCTGCTGGCGCAGATTGATCCCGTATTTCAGCAGGTGGTGATTGAACAGATAGGAGTCCAGATTCAGATCGCCCGCTACGGTTTCGATCTCGGTCACGCCTTCCACCTCGCCGGTTGCGTCCGGCCCGCCATCGAGCTTGGTCGTCATCCGATAGACATGGGTCTCGATCCGGTCGACCGGGCCGAAGCCGCTGCCCTGATAGCCCAGCCGGGTGGTGTCCTGGGTGTAGATCCGGTAGCGGGGGCTGTTGTTGTCTGTGTTGCCCGACTGGGAGAAATCGAACTCCTCGCGCAGCGCCCGCAGGCCGTGGGTGTGCTCCTGCCGGTGGCTCAGCTCGATACGGTTCTGTGCGTCGAGGCTGTAGCCCAACTTGGCGAGCAGACCGCGCTGGCCCAGCCCGCTGTTCTGCACTTCGCGGCTGCCGTTGGCATTGCTGTAGCCCCGGCCCGCCTCATAGTTGTCGTTGCTGGCCCAGTTGCCGGCCAGCAGCGCATCCACCGCACCGAACTGGCCATAGGCGGCGAGCCCGCCGTTCTGGCCCTTGTTGCTGGCCACGCCGGCATTGACCCGGAAGCCCATCGTCTGGCCCTTGCGCAGCAGATCCTGAGCGGCCACCGTGGTGGCGGTGATGGCTCCGCCCGTGGCGCCGATGCCGGCGGAGGCCGAGCCCGCCCCTTTCTGGACCTCGATTTCCTTGATCAGCGCCGGATCGAGCAGGAATCGACCGTTGTGGTGGAAGATCTGCGAGTCGCTGTAGGCGCCATCGACCTTGATGTCGATCTGATCCTGGCCCATGCCCCGGATCGTGGCCCATTGCGAAGTGCCGTTGCCGCCGCCGAAGTTGATTGACGGCTCGTTGAACAGCACATCCTTCATGTCGGTGGCGGTGTTCTCTTCCAGCGCCTTGAAGTTCACCTTCTTCGTGGTGGATGCGGCCTTCTCGATCGTGTAGATCGTTTCCAGCTCTGCTTCGGTGGGGCGGTCTGAGCGTGCGCGAAGGTGCCGAGCAGTGCCAGCGGCAGCACTTTCATCACAAAGCAGGCGCCATGCGTTTGCGGTTTCATGCCTGAGCTTCCTTTCTTTGTCGGTTCCTGGGGCTTCAACAAGATAGTTCGATACAAATAATAAGAGTAATTCGCGTTTCTTATCTTGTTGCGATAGATGATACGCCGGCAAGTTGCAGGGGCGCAACGCTTTGAATTGATAAAAATCGTTCGTGCTTCTTTTTTCTCTTGTAGTGCAACACCTGGTGAAACGGGTGCCCAATCCCGCCAAAACGAGGGCGGGGCGCCACTATTCGGGAAAACCATCTGCCGGGCCGGCTGTGCGATGCTGCATCGCCGCGAGTACAATTGCGGCACTCGCCGGGGTTGGGAAACAGCCCGGTCGAGGCCTCGGGCGCTCCCGGGGCGGGACGCAAGCCAAATGACGGTGGCAGCCGTGGTCGCGCGCCTTCCCGGATGATGGAATGACGGCGGGAGGGGCGATCCCCACTTGGAAAAGCCGGCTGGGGCCTTCATGTTGGCTGCATGGCTCATGCAGGGATTCACCGAGCACAGTCCCGTGGTGCAGAGCGCTTTTCCGCGCGCAGACTGCATAGGCGATATGGGTCGATCATGACGCGCTTGACAGACCCACACCCGCAGCCGCGTGAGGAAAGAGGGGTCTGAACACGTGGCTTCACGCCAGGAATCTCTGATGGACACGTCGGGTCCGGCTCCGAGGCGGTCGTCCTGCCTCGCCGACGGGCGTCACCGGTGTCCGCATGTCGAGCAGCGCTTGCTCGAAAGCGTCTCTCCCTGTTACCGATAGAGATAATCCTAGGAGAAGCCCATGCTGAAAGAATATCGTCAACACGTTGCCGAGCGCGCAGCGCTGGGCATCCCGCCGCTGGCGCTGGATGCCAAGCAGACCGGTGAGCTGATCGAACTGATCAAGAACCCGCCGGCCGGTGAGGAGGCGTTCCTGCTGGAGCTGCTGACCCATCGCGTGCCGCCGGGCGTGGATGACGCCGCCAAGGTCAAGGCCAGCTTCCTGGCCGCCGTGGCGCACGGCGACATCAAGGTCGAGCTGATTTCTCGTGCCAAGGCTACCGAGCTGCTGGGCACGATGGTCGGCGGCTACAACGTGCACCCGCTGATCGAACTGCTGGACGATGCCGAGGTGGCAGGCGTTGCGGCCGAAGCGCTGAAGAAGACGCTGCTGATGTTCGACTTCTTCAAC
>JBHADS010000550.1:0-2500 GCA_041855185.1 Lautropia sp.
CGCGGGTGTAGCCGCTCTCGGTCAAACTCAGCACCCGCCACCTGTCCCCCGCCTTCTCGTACTCGAAGCGCAGCTGATGCTCCTGTCCCGGCTGGCTGCTGGCCCTGGCAATCAGGGTCGGAAGGGATCGATCCCCGTTCAGATATTCCAGCCGCAGCGGCACCAGCGGCGCGGACGGCGGCTGCAGTACCGCCGGAGCGGGCCTGGGAAAGAAGGCAGGATCATGCTTCAAATCCGCGGCAACAGCCCATTGCGAAAGCAAAGCCAGACATCCACCGATGCCAAGCGCTGCCGGCACACGCAGCGCAGTCAGACAGGCATTCATTTTCACCTCGTCACAGACTGAAAACGATCCCCTGACTATGCGCCTCTCTTCAGCAAGGCGGTATCGGCCAGATGGTCGATCGGCCCGATCTGCGTGGTGACCGGCATCTGCCGGACAAGCGTTCCGCGCCCTCCTTCAGCCCTGCGGCCGCCGTGCGCCCGGACGGCCGCTTGCTCCGACCATCCCTCCAAACACCGCATACGGCAAAGCTGTCGCGCAAGCCAGCGTCAGCAGGTCCATCGGCAGCAGCGCGACCCCCATGCCATAGCCTGTGCTCAGCGCAATCTGGGCAAAGAAGAACAGACTGGCCAGATAACCCGGATGTCGGGAGGGGATCGACAGCAGCCCTGTCTGGCTGAGCGGCACCACCATGCCCACAACCAGCATGGCGACGAACATCGGCAGGGCCAGCCCCCAGGCGGACCCGGGCCACAGTATCGTGACGCCCGGCAACGACACGGCCGATGCCATCGAGGCAAGAGCTGCCCAGCGCAGCAGACGATCGATCCCGTGGCGCGGCACCAACCGTCGTGCCGTCTGGGTGCCCAGCACGAAGCCCAGAGCGATCACGCCCAGCAGCGCGCCATACGCCCTCGGAGACAAGCTGGCCTGCATCTGCAGCGGATAGGCCGAGTTGGCCAAAAAAGCGATCTGCCCCATCGAGACCAGACTGATGGCCAGCAGGTAGCGAATGAAACCCGGATGGCGCGCCTCGTGCACGCAATGATGCACGACGGTCCAGAAACTCTTCCGGCCACTTGGCACGCCGGTGTCTGTCGGCACAGCCCACCAGAACAGCAAGCCGCTCAGCCCGCCCAGGATGAGCAACACCCACAGCAAAAGCTGCCATGACCCCAAGCCAAGCAGCGCCCCGCCCAGCAGGGGTGCCACGCTCGGCGTCAGCGCAACTGCCAGCGCCAGCGTCGCAACGATGCCGATATGCGCCTCGGGTGGATAGGTCTTCTGGACGATCAGCCGAGAGAGCACCGTGATCCCGCAGCCGCCAAGCGCCTGCAGGAAACGCAGCCCCAGCAGCCAGGCAAAGGACGGCGCAAACACAGCCAGGACCGTACTCAGACAGAACAGCCCGACACCCCACAGATGGACACGTCGTACCCCGAAGCGTTCCGCCAGAAAACCCGCAGCCAGCACGGCCAGTGCGTACCCGATCAGATAGACCGTCACGACATACTGCCAGGCGCTCTGCGGCGCCTGCAGGGCAGCCCCGATCTGCGGCAATGCCGGTGTCAGCAGGTTCATCCCGAACTGCGGCACGGTGGCCGAAAACACGATGGCCACCGTCGTTGGCAGGAGGCGCACCCGGTGTGCTTCGGGCGTCGTCGGCTCACCGGCCCTCGACTGGCCGCCGGGTTTCCGATGCGAACCTCCAGGCCCGTCCGTCACCCTGCCTCCCCACGCCGCCGTGCGCCCTCAGCCCTTGCGCCGCAGCACGTCGATTTCACGGGTGCCCCAGCCCGACAGTTCGTTGCCGACCATATCGGCCATCGCGTGAATCCACAGCGGCGCGTCGTTCAGGCAATCGATGTAGCGGAAGCGATCGCCGCCGGCGCGCATGAAGGCGTTGTGCACCTCCATGTCGATCTCCTCCAGTGTCTCGATGCAATCGGCCACGAAACCCGGGCAGACCACGTCGATGTGCTTGATGCCCTCGCGTGCCAGCGCCTCGACCGTCGGCTGGGTGTAGGGTTTGATCCACTCGGCACGACCGAACAGCGACTGATAGGTCACGAGCCAGTCCTCGGCCTGCAGGCCGAGCGCGGCCGCCACCAGCTCGGCGGTACGGCGGCATTGCCGGTCGTAGGGGTCGCCCCGGTCGATGTTGCGCTGGGGCAGCCCGTGGAAGCTGAACACCAGCTTCTGCGGGCGCTCGCCGCCCTCGTCGCGCCAGCGCTGGCGGATGCTGTCGGCCAACGCGGCGATATATCCCGGGTCCTCATGAAAATCCTGCACGAAGCGCATGGCCGGCACCGAGCGCCAGTGCTTGAATTCACGGGCGATCGCATCGAAGACCGAGGCCGTGGTGGTACTGGAATACTGCGGATAGAGCGGCAGCACCAGCAGTCGCTGGATGCCCCGGTCGCGCAGATCGCGCAGCGTCTGCACCAGTGCGGGCTTGCCGTAGCGCATCGCCCAGACCACCTCCACCAGCCTGCC
>JBHADS010000551.1:0-3598 GCA_041855185.1 Lautropia sp.
CTGGGAGCAGCGCGGATACTTCGTCAACCCGCCGGCCAATCCGCAGGCCAACCCGGCCGAAGCCGCGGCCAGCGCCTATTGCATCCAGCTGCCCCCGCCCAACGTGACGGGCACGCTGCACATGGGCCACGCCTTCCAGCAGACGCTGATGGACAGCCTGGTCCGCTATCAACGGATGAAGGGACGCGATACCAACTGGGTAGTCGGCACCGACCACGCCGGCATCGCCACCCAGATCGTCGTCGAGCGCCAGCTGCAGGCCGAAGGCAAGTCCCGCTACGATCTGTCGCGCCAGGACTTCGTCGATCGGGTCTGGACCTGGAAGGCCGAATCGGGCGGCGCCATCGCCCGCCAGATGCGCCGCCTCGGCGATTCGGCCAACTGGGCCTATGCCGATTCGCTCGGCACCGAATCGGGTTATTTCACGATGGACCCGCGGCTGTCGAAGGCGGTGGCCGAAGTCTTCGTGCAACTCTACGAGGCCGGCCTGATCTACCGCGGCAAGCGACTGGTGAACTGGGACCCGGTGCTGCGCACGGCGGTCTCGGACCTGGAAGTGGACATGACCGAGAAGGATGGCCATATGTGGCACATCCTCTATCCCTTCGCCGAAGGGCCGCAGCAGGGACCGGATGGCAGCACCCTCGACGGGCTGGTGGTGGCCACCACCCGACCCGAAACCATGCTCGGCGACGTGGCCGTGGCGGTTCACCCCGAGGATGAGCGCTACCAGCATCTGCACGGCAAGCGGCTGAAGCTGCCGCTGACCGGGCGCGAGATTCCGGTGATCGCCGATGCCTACGTCGATCCCGAGTTCGGCAGCGGCTGCGTCAAGATCACCGGCGCGCACGACTTCAACGACTATGAAGTCGCCATGCGTCATGGCCTGCCCCTGATCGTGATCATGGACCTGGAGGCCAACATCGCCGGCGAGGCGCCCGCCGCCTATCAGGGCATGAACCGCTACGACGCCCGCAAGCAGATCATCGAGGATCTGACGGCAGCCGGGCTGCTGAAGGATACGGTCAAGCACAAGAACATGGTGCCGATCTGCGGCCGCTCGAACGAAGTGGTCGAACCGATGCTGACCGATCAGTGGTTCGTCGACCAGACCCGCGAGGTGCAGCCCGACGGCCGCCCCGGTGGCATGGCCGCCATCACCCGGCCTGCGCTCGATGCCGTCAAGAACGGCGACATCCGCTTCTTCCCCGAGCACTGGAGCTCGACCTACGATCACTGGCTGTCGAACATCCACGACTGGTGCATCTCGCGCCAGCTGTGGTGGGGCCATCGGATTCCCGCCTGGTACGGCACCGAAGGACAGATCTTCGTCGCCCGCGACGAGGTCGAGGCCCGGGCCAAGGCCGAAGCCGCCGGCTACACCGGCGAACTGAACCGCGACCCGGATGTGCTCGACACCTGGTTCTCGTCGGCGCTGGTGCCCTTCACCTCGCTGGGCTGGCCCTCGCAGGACGCGATCACCCAGGCCGACCTGAACCGCTATCTGCCCTCCGACGTGCTGGTGACGGGCAACGACATCATCTTCTTCTGGGTGGCCCGGATGGTGATGATGACCCAGTATTTCACCGGCAAAGTGCCCTTCCGCGATGTCTACATCAATGCCATCGTCCGCGATTCCGAAGGGCAGAAGATGTCGAAATCCAAGGGCAACACCCTCGACCCGCTCGATCTGATCGACGGCATCGAGCTGGATGCGCTGCTCGCCAAGTCGGTGCGCGGACTGATGCGCGCCGACCACAAGGCCCGCATCGAAAAATACGTGCGCAAGCATTTCCCGCAGGGCATCCCTGCCTTCGGTGCCGACGCACTGCGCTTCACCTTTGCTTCGCTGGCAAACTTCTCGCGCACACTCAACTTCGACATCAGCCGCTGCGAGGGCTATCGCAACTTCTGCAACAAGCTGTGGAACGCCACCCGCTTCGTGCTGATGAACGTCGAGGGCAAGGACAACGGCTTCGAGAAGCCCTGCGCCAAGGACTGCGGCCCCGGCGCCTACCTGGACTTCAGTCCGGTGGATCGCTGGATCGTCTCGGAGCTGCAGCGCGTCGAGGCCGAGGTCGAGAAGGCACTGGCCGACTATCGCTTCGATCTGGCCGCCAACGCGATCTACGCCTTCACCTGGAACAGCTACTGCGACTGGTATCTGGAACTGGCGAAGGTCGAACTGAGCCACCCGGACGAAGCCCGTCAGCGCGGCGCCCGCCGCACGCTGCTGCGCGTGCTGGAAACCATCCTGCGTCTGGCACACCCGATCATCCCCTTCATCACCGAAGAACTCTGGCAGAAGGTCGCACCGCTGTGCAAGCGCTATGGCGAACGGGGCGAACAGACACTGTCAGGCGCCGAACTTCAGACTGCCCTGGCCGAACGCCGCTTCTCGCTGATGCTGCAACCCTACCCGAAAAGCGAAGCAGCCAAGATCGACGAGCAGGCCGAAGCCTGGATGCAGGAGGTTCGTGCCCTGATCGATGCCTGCCGTGCACTGCGCGGCGAGATGGGCCTGGGGCCGCAGCAGAAAGTGCCCCTGCTGATCGAAAGCGATGATCCGCGCATCGACGACATGCTGCCCTTCCTGCCCGGTCTGGCCAAGCTCGCCAGCGTCGAGCGGGTGGCAGCCCTGCCGGACAACGCGCTGGCGCCGGTGCAGATCGTCGGCCGGCATCGGCTGATGCTGAAGGTCGAGATCGACGTGGAGGCCGAGCGCGCCCGTCTGGACAAGGAGATCGCCCGGCTCGGCGCCGAGATCGCCAAGGCCAACGCCAAACTCTCGAACCCTGCCTTCGCCGAGCGCGCACCGGCCGCCGTCGTCGAACAGGAGCGCAATCGCCTCGCGCAGTTCAGCAGCACACTGGAGAACGTGCGCGCCCAGCGCACCAAGCTGGGCTGATGCCCCGCTGAACACAGCCCCGGCGCCTCCCGGTGCCGGGGCTGTTTTGCTTTCTGTCAAGGAGGACCAACGCCTATGGCCACCCTGCGCCGCCGTCGCAAAGCCCCGCAGAGCTGGGGGACTTCCGTCCAACGCATGATGAGCACCATGACCGGGGCAAGCGCCGACATGCTCAACCAGATGATGAACACCGCGCTGAAAGGCGCCCGCCACCAGGTGGCCTCGGCCATTGCCGCCAGCGCGGCCCTGGCCGGCAGCGGCCATGCACTGCGTGGCCGGCGTGCCGAGGCCAGGAGCGCCGGCCTCAAGGCCAAGCCTGTCCGCAAGACCCCGGCCCGCACCCCCACCGCCCCCACCGCCAGCCGGACCCGCAGCTCCAGCTCACGCCTCAAGCCGCGCGAGCCGCATCTGGGTCGCGCCATCAGCGCCGGCGGCGTGCGCCGCTACGAACTGTGGGAGCCACCCGGCACCCGGGCCCGCCAGCGCCTGCCGCTGGTGGTGATGCTGCACGGCTGCAAGCAGGACATTGCCAGCTTCCGCGGCTCGACCCGGATGCAGCGCATCGGCGACAAGGAGGGCTTCTGTGTGCTCTACATCGAACAGGACCGGATCGCCAACCCGATGCGCTGCTGGAACTGGTTTGCGCTGGACTCCAGCAAGGCGCTGTCCGAGATCTCGGTGATCCGCGCC
>JBHADS010000552.1:0-4179 GCA_041855185.1 Lautropia sp.
CAGTCCAGACGACTGTCCACCGGATAGACCTGCGCAGCCGGAATCAGCGCATACTCCGCATAGCTGCCATCGAACTGGCGACCCATGCCCCGCATCAGGCTGACCACCCGCTGCCCTCGAGGCAGACTACTGTCGGCCGGGTCTTCGACCTCTCCCACACATTCGATGCCGATGATGCGAGGAAAGGGCACGCTCGGGGAGTATCCCTGCCGGGTGTAGATTTCTGCGCGATTGATGCCGAAGGCTCGCACCTTGACCAGCACCCAGCCCGGTCGCACCTCCGGTCGGGGCACCTCACTGACCCGCATCTCGTCCGCCGTACAGGGTTGATGAATGACGACAGCTTTCATCGCATCGGCCTCTCTGCCCGCATCCAGAAACGGTCCACTCTACACCCCCACCACAGCCCACAGCTCCCCATAGCCAATCCCGAACGAAGGCCATTGCCCAGAATCCGGCATCGCAGCAGCAGCGGCCACCTGCTGCCCGGCGCGCGGCAAAGGCGGCGTCGCTGATGGTGTTGGTACTGGCGTTGCTGATGCTGATGACAGTGTTGATGTTGGTGTTGCCGCAGCCTTTGGCAATGACGATTGCGCAGGCGTTTCCGTTGGTGTTGCTTCAGCGCGGCCGCCACGCCGCCGATGCGCTTGAGTCTCCGTTGGCGATGGCGATGCATCCTTCGTCATCGAAGCAACTTGCGAGGCCGGCAGCAATGCCCATGCCGGGTGCACCGCTGCCCCCCCTTCGGATGCCCCCGCAGAAGCCAGCAACCACGCCACCCCACGAATCACGCCGGCGTGGGTGATCCAAAGCTCCGGGCGCAGGATATCGGCCTCGATTCGTCCAGCCGTATCACTGTCCAGCCGTCCACGCCTTCCGGCAGAGCGGTTCTCCATGCCGCCGGCACGCCCAGGGCGGCCAGCACTTCCGGGATCTCCAACACGCCCGGCCCCATCGGTGCCCACACGCCCGGCATCCGCCAACGCACCGCAGAGCGCTTGCCGAACACGCCCCAGGAACGCCCGCACACTTTCACCACCACCGGGCTGGTAATCGCTGAAATCATCGGTCCAGGCACGCAGCTCCGCTGCCGGCAGCTCGGCCCAGGGCCGCCCCTCCCAGTTCCCGAAATCCATTTCCGCCAGCGCGCCGGACACACCCCGATCCTGCAGGTCCGGACGCAAGGCAAGCAGCGCCTCGGCCAGTGCCGTGCAGCGGCGCGCCGGCGACGAACGCAGTTGCAGCCCCTGCGGCAAGCAGGCCGCCATCTGCGCTGCGACCTGCCTCAGATCTTCCGCATCCGCGGCCAGGTCCAGCCGCCCATAGCACAGCCCCGGCGCCACCACCGGACGGGGATGCCTCGCCATCCAGAGCGCGGGCGCCGACATCAATGTCCAACCCCGGTGAGAATCACCAGCAGCAGGTAGCAGCACAGCTCGTTCAACTGCTGAGTGGCCCCCAGGCAATCCCCCGTCACACCACCGATTCGGCGCCTAAAGAAGCGCCCCATCTGCCAGGTCAGCACCGCCCCCGCGGCAAGCACAGCAAACATCGCCCCCACCCCAAACACCGAAGCCAGCATCAGCAGCGCCGGCAGCACCCACAGACATGCCGTCTGCAGCGATCGGATGCTGATGTCCTCGGCCAGCACACGGGATTTGCTGGCAACAGCCTGAGCTTCAGCGCGTGCAGCCTCATTTGGTGATTCAGAATGATTCGGTGCTTCGGAAGGAACAGACTCGGCTGACGCAGCACCGGCGTGTGCAGCCTCGCCGGCGCTCACCCCGCCAGCCGCCATCCCGGAGGAAGCGGACGAGGCACTGGAGCGGGTGCTGCCCACATAGCGCAGCCACCGAATCAACCAGAGCGGCGCGAAGCGCGACAGCACATGGGCAGCCAGCAGCGCCACCATCACCGTCCCGATGCCCAGCGGCACCAGCGCCGACAGCAGACTGATCTTCAGCAGCAGCGCCAGCAGCATCGTCATCGTGCCGTAGCTGCCCAGCCGGGAATCCTTCATGATCTGCAGCGCCTTCTCGGCCGACACACAGCCGCCCAGTGCATCACCGACATCGGCCAGGCCGTCCTCGTGGAAAGCGCCGGTGAATCCCACCGAGGCGACAACCGAGAGCACCACCGCCGCCATCACCGTGGCGACACTGCCCGCGCCCAGCAGCGACAGCGCGCCCCACAGCGCCACGGCCGCCACACTGCCCACCAGCCAGCCCACCCCCGGAAAATGCCCGGCCGCCGCCTTCATCATCTCCGGGCTGTAGCCCACCCAGGCGGCCAACCGCCCCGGCAGCGGCAGGCGCGTGAAGAACTGCAGCGCCAGCAGAAAATGCCGCAGCCCATGCCGTTTGCCCCCTTGCGTCGCAGCGGCAGACAAGCCCGTGTTTCTCATTTCCGCCCCAGCATCCTCAATCCAGTTTCAGACAACAAGATTCGCCAACAAAGCAACCAATCAAGGCATCTCCGCGATTTCGATGCCCGATCAGCCAGCCGGCGCCGCCCGATCCAGCACCGCCTGCAGCGTCGCCACCTCGTTCAGCACCCGGCAGGCAGACTCCAGCAACGGCCACACCAACGCAGCCCCCGAGCCCTCACCCAAGCGCATATCGAAGTGCAGCAGCGCTTCCGCCCCCATCGCCTGCAGCATCAGCCGGTGCCCCGGCTCGGCCGACACATGGGAGAACACACAGCGATCGAGCACCGCCGGCTGCAGACGCGAAGCCACCAGGACCGCCGCACTGGTGATGAAGCCATCGACCACGATGACCCGGTTCTCCAGCGCCGCCTGCAGCACCACCCCGACCAGCGTCGCAATCTCGAAACCACCCAGCGCCGCCAGCACCTCCAGCGGCGCCTCGACCCCCGCGTGTCGTTGCAGCGCCGCAGCCAGCACTTGCTGCTTGCGCACCAGCCCCTCCGGCGTCTGCCCCGCCCCCTTGCCCACCACCTGCTCGATCGGCAGCCGACCCAGACGCGCCAGCAGCAGCGACGCCGGCGACGTATTGCCGATTCCCATCTCACCCAGCAGCACCGCATTGCCCGGCAGCTCCGCCACGATCTCCCGACCATTGGCAATCGCCTGCCGGCACTGTGCCATCGTCATCGCCGGCCCCTGACTCGCATCGGCCGTACCCGCCGCCACCGAACGCAACAGCAGCCCCAGTTGCGCCGGCAGCGGCTGCACCACCCCGCAATCCACCACCCGAAGCGCCAGCCCATGCTGCCGGGCCAGCACACTCACCGTCGCATCGCCGGCCAGAATCGTCTGCATCATCAGCGTCGTCACCGTCGAAGGCCAGGCCGACACCCCCTGCGCCACCAACCCATGATCGCCCGCACACAGCAGCATCACCGGCTCCCGCAACCGGGGCGCATCCGTCCCCAGCACCTGCCCGATCCGCACCGCCAGCGCCTCCAGCCTGCCCAACGCCCCCGGCGGCCGCGCCTGCGCATCCAGCTTCTGCTGAATCACCGCCGCCCGCTCGGCATCCAGACACGAGCCGATCACCGGAATCCCGTTCATCCCCTCATTGGCAGCCTTCTGCATGGTCCTCCCTGCTGATCAAAATCCAGAAACCCCGAAGCATCGCACGAAACGCATCGTTCGGTGCTTACAGGTGGCATTGGGTGCCCGAAGCCCCCGCCCCGCATCCCCGCGTGCCGCCGGGACGGATACCTGCCGAAGGCGCATAGGTGCTTGACACCTCTAAGCCTGAGGTTGGTATCCGGGACGGCGGCTTCGCCCGAAGACCAAGCCTCTGCTCGTTCAGACACCAAAGCCTCTCGGGGCTTGCGGGAAGCATTGGAGGCGGTGCACACCCTTTCGGCCGAGAGCGTGTCATGCACGGACGCCGCTTCGCTCGCTGATGGCGCCGAAAGGGTGCACCCCGCCCCCGACATGCGCAGACCGCCTTTCCCTCGCAGGCTACTGACGGTGAAGCATCGTGGCTGGGTGCCCCCTGAGCCGCTCGTGCAGCGAAGCGGAACGCATGAGGCGAACGGGGGCTCCCTGCCACGATGCCCGCGCACGTGCCCATACCGCTTCTTCTGTGCACGCACCATCGCCTCCAGGCGGCCGGGGTGGAGGATTCCCCACTCGGCGCCATCAGCGAGCGAAGCGGAGCGTTAAGCCGATGGGGAATCCGCAACACCGGCCGCTACGCGCAG
>JBHADS010000553.1:0-2746 GCA_041855185.1 Lautropia sp.
CGTGGCCGGCCGGCGCATCGGTGGGCGTCATGTGGAGGATCGGTCCAGAGCGAAAAGCGCCAAGCATACTGGCAAAGCGCGGCCCCGATGCCGGACTGGCACGAAAAAACGGCAGGATGGCGCGTGGCGTCGCCAGCACGCGTCGCCAGCACGCGGGGAGGGCGCCCGGTGCGTGGAGGCGCCAGCCCGCGGGGACGGCGCTTCGTGCGTGGAGACGCCCTCCCTTCGATGTCACAATAACCGGATGTACTGGCAGATTCTTCTCATCCTGACAGCGCTGGGCGTGTCGCTCAGCATGCGGCCGTGGCGTTTGCTGCGCGGCGGAGCGTTGCTGACGCCGATGCTGGCGACGCTCGTGCTGCTGCCCTGGCTGTGGGCCTTGCCCCGGCTGCACATCATGCCGGTGCACCTGCAGTGGTCCGGCGCCTGTCTGGTGGTGCTGACGCTGGGCTGGCCGCTTGCGGTGCCGGTGCTGTGTCTGGTGGGTCTGCTGTCGGCCTGGTTTGCGCCGCAGCCCTGGCCGCAGATGCTGGAGAGCATCGTCTGGCTGGGCATGGTGCCCGCCACACTGGCCCTGCTGCTCGGCGCCGGGCTGCGCAAGCTCTTCGGCGAGCATCTGTTCGTCTACATCCTCGGCCGGGCCTTTCTGGGCACCGTGCTCTGCCTGTTCATCAGCGGCGCGCTGGCCCAATGGAGCGGCCAGCAGATCAGTGCCGGCAACGATGCCCTGGAATCGATGGTGGCGCGCTGGCTGCTGGCCTGGGGCGATGGCTTCATGACCGGCATGGCGGCCGCGATCTTCGTGGCCTTCAAGCCCGAATGGCTGGCAACCTGGTCCGATCGGCTCTATCTGAAACGCCCCTCCACCGAGGACTGAGCATCGCGGGCCGGCTCAGACGGCCGCGCCCGGCGGGCCAGCTCAGACGCCGGACCCCGGAACCCATCGGCGAGACGTGGGCGAGCTTTGAGGCGCGCCCTGGCGCGTTGACGGGGCCGCTTTGAGTGGAGGCACACGCACGGTGTGACTTAATCGTTTGTGGCCAAACAGCCCGGGCGCTAGGCTTTCTCTTTGCCTTGCATATCGGACCGACGGTATATGGATTTTCTGGATTATCTGGAAGTGTTCGGACTCGCCCTGGTGTTCGTGCACTTCGTGGCCAGTGCGGTGGCGATCGTCACCATCCTGAATACGGATATCCTGCTGCTCAAGCGCTACACGGTGCCGCTGAGCCGCGGGGACTGCCGGCGCATTCACAAAGCCAAGCCGATCGTGACCGCAGCCCTGTGGGTGCTGTGGCTCACCGGGATCGCCATCTGTCTGCGCGGCTACTTCAACGATCCGGCCTACATCCTCAATCAGAAGCTGATGATGAAGGTGCTGGTGGTCGAGATCCTGACGCTCAATGGCATCTTCCTGCACCACGTGGCCTTCAAGTATGTGAAGCCCGGCCGGGTGCTGGCGCATGAATCGCCGAGCTCGCAGCGGCTGCTGGTACTGATGGGCAGCCTCAGCTCCACGAGCTGGCTCTTTGCCTGCTTCCTGGGCATCGCCCGGCCGCTGAACCACCAGCTCAACTTCTATCTGCTGCTGGGCTTCTACCTGGCGCTGCTGGCGGGGGCCATTCTGGTGGGCTGGGTTCTCACCTATTTCCTCGCTCGCCGCGACGAGGACACGGGCACCGTGCAGAGCTTCTGAGGGGTACAGCGCTTCTGAGGCGTTGCCCGGCCGACCGAAGAGCCGTCCGGGCGTCCGCCTCGATGCAGAGCCGCTCGAGGCGCGAGCGCGCGTCTCGAAGCACCCGAGGCGCTCGAAGCATCTCGACAGAACACCCCGAGGCGCCCAGAAGCATCCCAACGCCCGTGAAGCATTTAGACCTGTCCGAAGCACAAAGGGTCGCACCTGCGCGGCCCTTGGCTTTTTGATGAAGTGCTCGATGTCTGCGCTCGCCCGGCGATTTGGGCGCACGGTCTTGGTCCGTTCCTCGGCCATCCCCGCTAGGCCGGATGGCCGGGGCGCTGTTTCTTCCGGGGCGCGGAGCGGCTAGGCTGTCGCCATCATGCCCTGGTCACTGATTCCCCGCCTGTCCGTGCTGGCCGCATGCTGGTTGGCGCTGGCCTGTCTGCTGCAGTTTGGCGGCTGGTTGCCGCCCGAGGGATGGCTGTTGCCGGCGGCGCTGGTCGGGGGCGCGCTGTATCTGCCGCCACGGCTGCGCGGCCTGGGGCTGGTGCTGCTGTTGGCGGCATTGCTGTCAATGTCGGTGCATCGTGGCCTGCAGAGCCGGCTGGACCCGCAGCTGCAGGATGTTCCGCTCTGGATCGAGGGGCAGGTGGTGGCCCTGCCGCAACGGCAGGATTTCGGGGATCGGATCGTGTTCCGGGTCCGTGATTGCCGGCTGGCAACGCCAACAGCCTCCGCGCCGGCTTGTGCTTCATTGCGCCAGGTGTCGCTGAACTGGGGGGCGGCGGCCGACGGCTCGGTGGCCGAGGGGCTTGCCGGGGAGGGCGATTTCAGCGCCGTCTGGCCCGAGCCGGGGCAGCATTGGCGTCTGCAGGTCAAGCTGCGCCTGCCGTTGGCGCCGGTCAACCCCTATGCCTTCGACAGTGAGCAGCGCCTGCTGCAGCAAGGTATCGATGCGATTGGGCGGGTGCTCGATCGGCAGCGCCTGCCCCCGCCACCGGCCTCGGGGGCAGGCTGGCTCGATCGGGGCTGGGCCTGGGTGGAAGGGCTGCGGGCGGGACTGAGGCA
>JBHADS010000554.1:0-2664 GCA_041855185.1 Lautropia sp.
CTGGTGTCGATGATCCAGACCCAGCGCGCCTACGAGATCAATTCCAAGGCGATCCAGACTTCGGACCAGATGCTGGGCCGGATCTCGCAGCTTTGATGACGGGTACAGCGGTGCGGGCAAGCGCCGAGGAGGTCGAGCGATGAAGACGGCAGGGATGGAGGGCGGCCACGGTCATGCCGGGCATGGGGCTCGGGTGCGGGCCCGCCGCGTCGCGCGCGGTCTGGGCCTGAGCCTGGCGGCACTGTGGCTGGTGGGCTGTTCGACGGTGATGCCGCCGAAGGCGCAGATCGAGACGCCGCTGGTGGACCAGAACCGGCTGGCCTCGCAGCGGGTTCGGCCGGCGATGCAGGCCAATGGCTCGATCTTCCAGGGGGCGGCGCACCGCGGCATGTTCGAGGACCGGCGGGCGAGCCAGCCGGGCGACATGCTGACGATCCTGATCGAAGAGCGGATGGTGGCCAAGCAGGCGTCCAACAGCACGGTCGATCGCAAGGGCGGCGGCACCGCCGAGTTCGGGGCGCTGCCGTTCACGGGCGCCCGGACGCTGGGCAAGCTGGCGCTGGATGCAAGCAGCTCGAACACCTTCGAGGGCAAGGGCACCTCCGGCAGCGAGAACCAGTTCTCCGGCACGATCACCGTGACCGTGGTCGAGGTGCTGCCCAATGGCAATCTGGTGGTCAGTGGCGACAAGCAGCTGGGCATCAATCAGGGGGTCGAGACGCTGAAGTTCGCCGGGGTCGTCGATCCGGTGACGATCCAGCCGGGCAATACCGTCAGTTCGACCCAGGTGGCCGATGCCCGGATGCAGGTGCGCGGTCACGGTGATATCGACAAGGTGCAGACCACGGGCTGGCTGACGCGCTTCTTCCTGTCCTTCATGCCGATCTGAGGCGGGCAGCGGAGCAGACAAGGGATGCGGGGAATGAACATGGACAGGAAGGAAACGGAGCGCCGGGCTTCGGGCCGGCGACCGCTGGGCCGCACGCTGCTGAGCGCGTGGCTGTGCGTGACGCTGGGCCTGGGCATGGCGGCGGTGACGCCTGCGGCGCAGGCCGAACGGCTGAAGGAGGTGGCCTCGATCCAGGGGGTGCGCACCAACCAGTTGCTGGGCTACGGCCTGATGGTGGGGCTGGACGGGACCGGCGACCAGACCACGCAGGCGCCGTTCACGGCACAGAGCATGAAGTCGCTGCTGTCGCAGCTGGGCATCCAGTTGCCGCCCGGCACCACGCCGCAGCTGAAGAACTCGGCGGCGGTGATCGTGACGGCGCAGTTGCCGGCCTATGCGCAGCCGGGGCAGGTGATCGATGTGACGGTCTCCTCGGTGGGCAATGCCAAGAGTCTGCGGGGTGGCACGCTGCTGCTGACGCCGCTGCGCGGTGTGGACGGGCAGGTCTATGCGGTGGCCCAGGGCAATGTGGTGGTGGGCGGTGCCGGCGCCTCGGCCGGTGGCAGCAAGGTGCAGATCAATCATCTGAGCGCGGGCCGCATTCCGAACGGGGCGACCGTGGAGCGGGTGGTGCCCAACGATACCCTGGCGGGCGATTCGATCCGCGTCGAGCTGAACCGGACGGATTTCTCGAATGTGCGGCTGGTGACGGAGGCGATCAACCGGCGGATGCGCAGTGCGCCCGGGGGCGATGCCCGGCAGGCGGTGGCGCTGGATGCGCGGGTGATCGAGGTGCCGCTGCCGCGTGATGCGGGGCAGCGCGTGGCCTTTCTGGCCGAGCTGGAGTCGATGGAGGTGGCGCTGAGCGCCGCGCCGGCCAAGGTGGTGGTGAATGCCCGCACCGGCTCGGTGGTGATGAACCAGGCGGTGGAGCTGGCGCCGAGCGCGGTTGCGCACGGCAATCTGTCGGTCACGGTCTCGTCGACGCCGCTCGTCAGCCAGCCGGCGCCCTTGTCTCAAGGTCAGACGGTGGCTGCCGAAATGGCAGACATAACCGTCCGCCAGGAAGGGGGGGCCGTGATGATGTTGCCGAAGTCGGCGCAGCTGAAGGATGTGGTCAAGGCACTGAATTCGCTGGGCGCGACACCGCAGGATCTGATCGCCATCCTGCAGGCGCTGCAGGTCGCAGGCAGTCTGAAGGCGGAGCTGGAGATCATCTAAGTGTCTGTGCTGTCCGACAACTCGATGCGCGCCCAGGGCGCCTACGCAAGCACGCAGGGATTGGCCATCGACGGCCGTTCCCTCGATGCGTTGCGCACGGCCGACCCGGCGGATCGGGCCGCCATCCGCAAGGTGGCCGAGCAGTTCGAGGCACTGTTCATGCAGCAGCTGCTCAAGAGCATGCGCGAGGCGGTGCCGAAGAGCGGCATGTTCGACGGGCCGGGGTCGGAGATCTACACCAGCATGCTCGACGGGCAACTGTCGACGGCGGCCACCGGCAAGCCGGGCGGGCTGGCGGCGATGATCGAGCGACAGCTGCTGGGCAATCCGGCCGAGCTGGGCGATGCGGCCGGCGGGCGGACGTTCTTTTCGGCGGAGGCGCCGTTCAGCGCCCGCGGGACGCCGGATGCGGGGCACGAGGACGGGGCGACGGAAGGGCGCCAGCCGGCCCGGCAGGGGCAGGGCGAGGCGCAGGAGGCGCGCCGGCTGGGGCCGGTGCAATCGGCCTTCGTCGAGCAGATGTGGCCCCATGCGAAGGCGGCGCAGCGGCGCAC
>JBHADS010000555.1:0-4524 GCA_041855185.1 Lautropia sp.
AGGCGCTGGGCCTGATCGACGAGATCGTCGAGGAGCCGGTGGGCGGCGCCCACCGCGATGGCGAGGCGATGGCCAATGCGCTGCGGCCGATGCTGGTCGAGGCGCTGCGCCAGACCGCCGGCATGCGTCCGGCCGACCTGGTGCGCCAGCGTCAGGTGCGCCTGGCCTCCTACGGAAAATTCAAGGATGCGGCCGCCTGAGGCGGTTTGCCCGCGCCGTCCCGTTGCCCGCCGCGCGGCGAGGCTCGGCGGCGCGCCGGCGCCCGATCCCGCGCATCGGCCGCGCTGAGCCGCGATGCCGGTCCAGGCGCTGCGCCTCTGTCTGTCGCAGATGGGCGTCGGGGCGGACGCAACGTTGCTGCTCGCCTGCTCGGGCGGGCGGGATTCCCAGGTTCTGATGCATGCGGCGGCTGCGCTGCCGCCGGGGCCGCGCTTCGTCGTCGCCCACGTCCAGCATGGGCTGCAGCCGGGGGCCGACGATTGGCTGGCCTTCTGCGCTGCCGAAGCCGCCGCCCTGGGGCTGGACTTCCGCTTTCGCCGGCTGAGGCCACCCGGCCTGCCCGGGCGCCAGCCCGCCGGGCTCGAAGCCTGGGCGCGGGAATGGCGCTACCGGGCGCTGGCCGAGATGGCCCTCGAAGTCGGTGCTCAGGTGGTGCTGACGGCCCACCACGCCAACGATCAGCTCGAAACCGTCGAGATCCGCCGCCGGCGCGGCACCGGCATCCTCGGCCTTGGCGGGATGCGCGCCCGCGCGCCGATGCCCCATGCGCCAGCCGGGCTTTGGTTGCTGCGTCCCTTCCTGAACATCTCCCGGGCCGAGTTGCAGGGCTGGGCGCAGGCGCAGGGGCTGCGCTGGGTCGATGACCCCTCCAATCAGGATCTGCGCTTCACCCGCAACCGGGTGCGCAGCCAGCTCGATGCCCGGCTCGCCAGCGGCGAGCAGTCGCTGCCGGCCGAACTGGCGGCCATCGGCCTGTTTCAGCAGGCGGCCGACGAGCTGCAACGGCAGGCCGAGCAGGATCTGGCGGCCTGCAGCCTGCATCTGCTGCCGACTGCCGCCGGCGACGAGGAAGCGGGCGGCGCGGCAGCGGTGCTGTCCCGCGCGGCGCTGCTCAAGCTGCCGGCCGAGCGCCGGGCCGAGGCGCTGCGCTGCTGGCTGCGGGGGCAGGGCTGCCGGATGCCGTCGCAGGCCAAGCTGGCCGAGCTGGAGCGGCAGATGGTGTTTGCCGCAGCCGCCCAGGCCACGGTCCGCCACGATGGCCGGGTGCTGCTGCGCTATCGGGACCGGATCGCGCCGATGCCGACACCGGCGCCGATCGTGCCCCTGCATTTTCGGTGGAACGGCGAGCTGCTGCTCGACGTGCCGGCAGGGCGGCTGTATTTCGATTGCCATCCCGTCGGGCACGACGCGCCGGCGGCCTGGGCGCTGGCGCCGGACTGGTTGCGCGAGCAGCGGCTGTGGCTGGATCAGGGCCGGGGGCGTGACCGGCTGCGCGAGCGGCCCGGCGCCCACAGCCGGAGTTGGAAGAACCGGATGCAGGAGCAGGGGGTGCCGCCGTCCCTGCGTTCCTCGCTGCCGGTGTTGCGCGCCGGCGACGCGCTGCTCTTTGCCGCACCCTTCGGCATGATGCTGCCGGCCGATTCGGCGGCGCGGGTGCAGCAGCCGGATCATCCGGGCATCGTGCTTCGATGGGTTGCACGCGAGGACATTCGTTCGTGGTTGTGAACGACTCTATATAATCCTGTCGCCGAAACAGATGCTGAGGGGTGTGCGACAGGATGTGTCTGTCTGTTTGTTCCGCACCCATCGCAGCGATCGCACCGATCTGATCCGTGCACGGATCATTGATCAGTGCCCTCATCATCCTTGTCGGCGCCAGGTTTTTTTGCAGCTGCACCGCCGGTGCAGCGCTTCTTTTGCTGGATCAAATATCAATGGCTCTCATCGTTCACAAATACGGCGGCACCTCGATGGGTTCGGTCGAACGCATCAAGAACGTGGCCCAGCGCGTTGCCAAATGGCATCGTGCCGGTCATCAGATGGTGGTGGTTCCATCGGCCATGGCTGGTGAAACCAACCGTCTCATCGACCTGGCCAAGGCCATTCAGCCCGAGCCGGACCGCCGCGAACTCGACATGCTGGCCTCGACCGGCGAGCAGGCCTCGGTGGCGCTGCTGGCGATGGCCCTGAAAATGCAGGGCGTGGAAGCCATCAGCTTCACCGGCTGGCAGGTGCCGATCGTGACCGATTCGGCCTACACCAAGGCACGCATCAAGTCGATCGACGACAAGCGTGTGCGCGAGGAACTGGCGCAGGGCAAGGTCGTGATCATCACCGGCTTCCAGGGCATCGACGAGCTGGGTCACATCACCACGCTGGGCCGGGGCGGCTCCGACACCTCGGCCGTGGCCGTCTGCGCCGCGCTGAAGGGCGACGAATGCCTGATCTACACCGATGTCGACGGGGTCTACACCACCGATCCCCGCATCGTGCCCGAGGCGCGCCGCCTGTCGCGCATCACCTTCGAGGAAATGCTGGAAATGGCCAGCCTCGGCAGCAAGGTGCTGCAGACCCGTTCGGTCGAGTTCGCCGGCAAATATCAGGTCAAGACGCGCGTGCTGTCCAGCCTGACCCCGCCCGACATCCCCGTCGAAACCGAGATGAACTCGGGAACCCTGATCACTTTTGAAGAAGAATTGGATAACGCCATGGAGCAAGCCGTCATTTCCGGAATCGCCTTTCAACGCGACGAGGCTCGTGTCACTCTGACCAAGGTGCCGGATGTGCCGGGCATTGCCTCGCGCATTCTCGGACCGGTGGCGGCCGCCAACATCGATGTCGACATGATCGTGCAGAATCAGAGCATCGAGGGCTTCACCGACTTTTCCTTCACCGTCAACCAGAACGACTTCCAGCGCGTGATGAAGCTGCTGGAGAGCGATGTGGTCAAGGAAATGGGCGGCGGCGAGCTGGTCGGCGATCCGCGCATCGCCAAGGTGTCGATCGTGGGCCTCGGCATGAAGAGCCACGCCGGCATCGCCTCGAAGATGTTCCAGACGCTGGCCAAGGAAGGCATCAACATCCGGATGATCTCCACCAGCGAAATCAAGACCTCGGTCATCATCGAGGACAAGTATCTGGAACTGGCGGTGCGCGCACTGCACAAGGCTTTCGATCTGGACAGCGATCCGATCGACGCCGGCGCAGCGGCCTGAGCCCCTGCTTGGTGCATCGGGGCGGACACGGTACAATGCGCCCCATGTCGGCAGAGCCTCGTGCTTTGCCGGCTTCTGGGGATGATTGGGGCGTTTTATTTTCGCCGCATCTCCCCAAACAATCTGTGTTGCTGTTATACTCTACAGCTTCATCGGAGACGTGACCGAGAGGCCGAAGGTGCTCCCCTGCTAAGGGAGTGTTTGCTCAAAAAGCGAACCGTGGGTTCGAATCCCACCGTCTCCGCCAAATTCAAGAAAGCCCAGCATCGTCTGGGCTTTTTTTTCGCCTGGCCCGCCGATGAAACATCGTCTTTTCTGGAAATTTCTGCTGGCCTTCTGGTTGACGTTGCTGGTGGTGGCCGTGCTGGCAGCCCTGGGTGGCCGCTTGCTCGAACAGCATTTCGGGGAAGAGTCCTCCGCGCTGGACACCGGCCCGCGTGCGGCGATGCTGCTCGATACCGCCCAGGCCACGCTTTCTCATGCCGGTGCCGACACCCTGAGAACCCTGTTGCGGGATGTGGCCATGCGCCGGCACGACGTGGTCTATGTGGTCGATCCGGATGGGCACGATCTGCTCGGCCGGCCGCTTCCGCAGACCTCCTTCCAGGAAGCCCTGCGGATCACCGCCGGCACCTCGGTGTCCGCGGATGGCGAGGGCAGCGGTGCCCAGGGCGGTCTGATCACGCGATTCCGTCCGGTGCGCGGTGCACGCCGGGTGTCCGATGCCGAGGGGCGTGAATGGCTGCTGTTCGTGCCGGAGTTTCATGCCGATCGCCAGGGGCCAGGCCGCGAGGGCGATGACGTGGGCCGGCCGCCGCCGCCCGCGCTCGAACCGGGCATTCATCCCGAAGACTGGTTGCTGATGCCGGGACCGCCACCTGCGCCGACGCACGGCGCTGGCTTCGAGGGCGCCGAGCCGCCTCGGCACGGACCCGGGGAGCCCCCCCGGGGAGACGTGCCGGGCGAGGCGGGTGAGTTTCGCCCCGGTCCACCGCAGGGGGATGGGTTTCACCCGGGGCCGCCCCCTCGTGCCTGGACGGCCTTCGACGAGCTGGATTCGACCCAGGCCCAGGCCGTGCTGATCGGTCTGGTGCTGGTGGCGAGCTTCGTCTTTGCGGCCCTGCTGGCCTGGTCGATGACGCGCCCGCTGCGCACCTTGAGGCAGGCTTTCGATGCCGCCGCCGCAGGGCGGCTGGAGACGCGGGTCAAGGACAAGATGGGGCCGGTGCGCGACGAGATCACCGAGCTGGGCGGGCATTTCGACCACATGGTCGAGCAGATCCAGAGCCTGCTGCAATCACAGCAGCGG
>JBHADS010000556.1:0-3196 GCA_041855185.1 Lautropia sp.
TCAACATGCAGCCGGTGATGTCGCTGCGCAAGAAGTATCAGGAGCGCTTCGAGAAGGAGCATGGCGTCAAGCTCGGCTTCATGAGCTTCTTCGTCAAGGCTGCCGTGCACGCCCTCAAGAAGTACCCGGTCGTCAACGCCTCGATCGATGGCAACGACATCGTCTACCACGGCTACTTCGACATCGGTGTGGCCGTCGGCTCGCCGCGGGGGCTGGTCGTGCCGGTCATCCGCAACGCCGACCAGCTCAGCTTCCACCAGATCGAGACCACCATCGCCGATTTCGGCAAGCGTGCCCAGGCCGGCAAGCTGTCGATCGAGGAGCTGAGCGGTGGCACCTTCTCGATCTCCAACGGCGGTGTGTTCGGCTCGATGCTCTCGACCCCGATCATCAACCCGCCGCAGTCGGCGATCCTCGGTGTGCATGCCACCAAGGAGCGCCCGGTGGTCGAGAACGGCCAGGTCGTCATCCGTCCGATCAACTACCTGGCGATGTCCTATGACCACCGGATCATCGACGGCCGCGAAGCCGTGCTGTTCCTGGTCGCGATCAAGGATGCGCTGGAAGATCCGGCCCGTCTGCTGCTGGATCTGTAAGAGGGTAAGCCACTATGTCTCAAGAATTCGATGTCGTCGTGATCGGTGCCGGTCCGGGCGGCTACATTGCCTCCATCCGTGCGGCGCAGCTCGGTTTCCGGGTTGCCTGCATCGAGAAGTGGACCACGCCCGAGGGCAAGGGTGCCCTCGGCGGCACCTGCCTGAACGTCGGCTGCATTCCCTCGAAGGCGCTGCTGGCCTCCAGCGAAGCCTATGAGCATACCCACCACGAGCTGGCCGAGCATGGCATCACCGTCTCGGGCGTCCAGTTCGATCTGGCCAGGATGCTCAAGCGCAAGGATGCCATCGTCGGCAAGATGACCCAGGGCATCGAGATGCTGTTCCGCAAGAACAAGATCACCTGGGTGAAGGGGCATGGCCACTTCATCGGACGCGAGGGCGATGCCTCGCGGCTGGAAGTGATCAAGTCCGACGGCAGCACCGAGAACCTGGTCGCACGCCATGTGATCATCGCCACCGGCTCGAAGGCGCGTCATCTGCCCGGCGTGCCGGTCGACAACGTGCGCGTGGCCGACAACGAGGGCGCGCTGTCCTTCGACAGCGTGCCGAAGAAGCTGACGGTGATCGGCGCCGGCGTGATCGGCCTCGAACTGGGTTCGGTCTGGCGTCGTCTGGGCGCCGATGTGACCGTGCTCGAAATGCTGCCGAGCTTCCTCGGTGCCTGCGACGCGGCCGTCTCCAAGGAGGCGCAGAAGATCTTCACCAAGCAGGGGCTGAAGTTCCATCTCGGCGTCAAGATCGGTGAGGTCAAGACCGAGGGCGATTCGGTGACGGTCCGTTATCAGACCGCCGACGGCAAGGACGAGGTGCTCAGCTCCGACCGGCTGATCGTCTCCATCGGTCGGGTGCCGAACACCGATGGCCTGGGGCTGGAGGCTGTCGGCCTCGGTGTCGACGAGCGTGGGTTCATCCCGGTCGACGACAGCTGCGCGACCGCCGTGCCCAACATCTGGGCCATCGGCGACGTGGTGCGTGGCCCGATGCTCGCGCACAAGAGCGAGGAGGAGGGCGTGGCCGTCGCCGAGCGCATCGCTGGCCAGAAGCCGCACATGGATTACAACTGCATTCCCTATGTGATCTACACCTCCCCGGAAATCGCCTGGGTGGGCAAGAACGAGGCGCAGTTGAAAGCCGAAGGCCGTGCCTACAAGGCGGGTCAGTTCCCCTTCATGGCCAATGGCCGTGCGCTGGGCATGATGGCGGCCGATGGCTTCGTCAAGGTGCTGGCCGACGAGAAGACCGATGAGATCCTCGGCGTGCACATCGTCGGCGCCAATGCCTCCGACCTGATTGCCGAGGCGGTGGTGGCGATGGAGTTCAAGGCGGCTGCCGAGGACATCGCCCGGATCTGCCACCCGCACCCCTCGCTGTCCGAGGCCGTGCGCGAGGCCGCACTCGCCGTCGACAAGCGCGCCCTCAACATGTGAGGCCCCTGGGCCCCTGTTTTCTGCAGACCCTGCCGACATGCCCACAGCGGGCATGCCGGCAGCTGCCCGAAAACAGGGGCTTCTTTCATTTTCCCCGCACTGTGATGGGTCCCAATTTTCTGAAGGGGATGCGGCGCTGATGGGCGCAGTCATCGAACGATATCAGGCGGCGCTGGCCGAGCGTGGCTATCGCGCCGATAGCGCGCAGCAGGCAGCCATCGCCCGCCTGCAACGACTGGCCGATGAGCTGGCCGATTTTGACAACCGGCCCGGCGGCCTGCTCAAACGCTGGCTGTCCCGCAGCAAGCCCGCCCCCAAGGGCGTCTGGATGCATGGTGGCGTGGGGAGGGGCAAGAGCTTCCTGATGGATTGCTTCTATGCCGCCTTGCCGACACCGCGCAAGACGCGGATGCATTTTCACGAGTTCATGCGGGCCGTGCATGCCGAGCTGAAGACGCTGAAGGCGATGGAGAACCCGCTCGATGAAGTGGCCCGTCGTGCCGCCGAACGCTATCAGATCATCTGCTTCGACGAGTTCCACCTGTCGGACATCGCCGATGCGATGATCCTGGAGCGGCTGCTGAACGCCTTCTTCCGCCATCAGCTCGTGTTCGTGATGACGAGCAATTACGTGCCTGATGGTCTGTACCCGGATGGTCTGCACCGCGATGCGGTGCTGCCGGCCATTGCCTTGCTGAATGCGAATCTGGACGTGCTGTCGGTGGACGTGGGTACCGATTACCGCCAGCTGACGACCAAGGGCGTGCCTGCCTATCTGTCGCCGTTGGGTGAGCAGACCCGGGCGCAGATGCAGGCAGCCTTCGAGCAGTTGGCAGGCGGGCGCGAGGTGTCGCCCGAGCTGCACATCGAGAACCGGATGATCCGCGCGATCCGCTGCGCCGAAACCGTGGTCTGGTTCGACTTCGACACGCTCTGTCGCAGCGCCCGTTCGCAGAACGATTATCTGGAACTGGCAGCACGCTTCGAGACCGTGATGCTGTCGGATGTGCCCCGGATGAATGCCGGCATGGCCTCCGAGGCACGCCGCTTCACATGGCTGATCGATGTGCTTTATGATCAGAAGGTCAACCTGATCCTGTCGGCCGAAGTGCCGCCCGAACAGCTCTATGTGTCCGGCACGATGGCCCACGA
>JBHADS010000557.1:0-7722 GCA_041855185.1 Lautropia sp.
CACAGCCGTCCGAAACGGCCGCGATGTCCGGTAGCCACTGAAGCACCCCGGCAACCTGCCCCCGCAAGCAGTCACCGACGCGGGCCGTCGCCGAAGCAGGCATCGACGCAGCCAGCGCGCGCGTCGTGCACCGAGCCGCCACCGGGCGGCGGTGCTCAGATGCCTTCACCCTGCTCGCTCAGCACACCATCCAGCGCAGGTGCCACCACGGGCGGCACCTGCGGTGCCCGCCCCTCGGACAGGCGCTGCGCCCGCTCCACCAGAAAATCCATCAGGTGATTGCGGATGGCATAGAAGCCGGGTTCGTGATGCATCGTATTGCGATGGCGTTCGGCCGACAGCGTGTTGCGCACCACTTCCGCGACGCGGGCCTGCGGGCCGTTGCTCATCAGCAGAATGCGATCGGCCAGCAGAATGGCCTCGTCCACGTCGTGGGTGATCATGAAGACCGTCTGGTGGGTTTCGCGGCAGATGCGCCGCAATTCCTCCTGGATCGTCCCTCGCGTCAGCGCATCCAGCGCCCCGAAGGGTTCATCCATCAGCAGCATGCCCGGCTCGATGGCAAAAGCGCGCGCAATGCCGACCCGCTGCTTCATGCCTCCGGACAGCGCCGCGGGTTTGCGGTCGATCGCATGCGAAAGCCCCACCATCTCGACATACTTGCGCACCTGCGCGTCGACCTGTGCCTCCGACCACGCGGGCCATTTGCTGCGCACGGCAAAGGCGATGTTGTTGCGCACGCTCAGCCACGGCAGCAACGCATGGCCCTGGAACACCACGCCCCGTTCCAGCCCCGGCTTCGTCACCGGATGGCCGGCCATCGTCACCTGTCCGCCCGAGGGCTTCTCCAATCCCGCCATCACGTTCAGGATGGTGGTCTTGCCGCAGCCCGAGTGGCCGATCACGCAGACGAACTCGCCCTTGGCAATGCTGAAATTGACGCCCTCGAACACCGGCGTCCGGGCACCGGGGTAGCTTTTCGAGAGCCCGCTGACACGCAGATAATCCGCCTGTCCGCCCAACGCCTGTCCGCCCCGAACGGCGTCGGTTCCGGCCACTGCTTCGCCCCCAGCCGGCTTTGCCTCGGCGGGGCTCATTCGCCCACTTTCAATCGACATAAGTCACCGCCTTCTGCAGCCTGGCAAAGAGTGTGTCCAGCGTCATGCCGACCACGCCGATGACGACGATCGCAAAAATGACATTGGCCAACGCAAAATTGTTCCATTCATTCCAGACGAAATAACCGATGCCGGTTCCCCCCACCAGCATCTCGGCCGCCACGATCACCAGCCAGGCAATGCCCATGCTGATGCGCATGCCAGTCAGAATGGTGGGGGCGGCAGCCGGCAGAATCACCTGCGAGACCCGCCGCCACAGGCTCACTTCCAGGGTGCGTGCCACATTCAGCCATTCGCGCCGCACACTGGCTACCCCGAAAGCGGTGTTGGCGAGCATCGGCCAGACCGAGCAGATGAAGATGACGAAGACCGCCGAGGTGGAAGCATCCTTGATGGTGTAGAGCGCAATTGGCATCCAGGCCAATGGCGAGACCGGTTTCAGGATCTGGATGAAGGGATTGAAGACCCGGCTGGCCAGGGGGCTCATGCCGATCAGAAAACCCAGGGGCAAGGCAACCAGCACCGCCAGCCCGAAGCCGCCGATCACCCGCAGCAGCGAATGACCCAGTTGGATGCCGATGCCCTTGTCGTTCGGGCCGCTGTCGCGGAAAGGATCGCGCAATTGCTGCAGAAATGCCTGCCCGGTTTCCGTCGGCGTCGGGAAACTGGCGGTCTTGCGCACCACCGCGCCCTCGGGCACCTCTCCGGATTCGATGATCTGCCTGAGCGCCACCGGATCTTCCGGAAGTTTGCCCATCAGCTGCGCATATTCGATCTGCTGTGGACTCATCTCCGACAGCCGCAGCGGTTTGGGTTGCGTCAGCAAGCCCCAGACAGCGATCAGGCAGGCCAGCACCAGCAGCGACAGCAGGCCCGCCTTCAGATTCTCTTTCATGCAGCGCCCCGTTTCACGGCAAAACTGTTCAGATAGGCTTCCGGCTGGCGCGCATCGAAAAGCTTGCCCATCACCTCGAAGCGCTCATAGGGCTGCTCGGGAAAATCCTGCCCCAGCGCCTGCATCGCGCGCCGTGCATCGGTGAGCAGGAACACCTGCTCGGCCAGCGCCTGATAATCGACGAAGCCCTTCACATAGCCCCAGCGCTTGAGCTGCGTCAGAATCCAGATGGCCATGCTGTGCCAGGGAATCGGGTTGAATTCCACACGGTCGGGCATCTCGATCACATTGCCCAGGCCATCGGCAAACCGGCCCACCAGCGCCTGGCGCACGACGATCTCCGGCTGGTTCAGATAGTTCGGCGTCGAAATTTTCTGGGCGATCTCGCGGCGATGGGTGCTGCCCCGCGCATAGGCCGAGCCCTTAAGGGCGGCACGCAACAGCGCAGCATAGGTGTTGGGATGACGCTCGATGAAGCCCTCGGCCACCGCGAAGGAGCAGCAGGGATGGCCGTTCCAGAGCTGTCCGAGCTGCACCTGGAAGAAGCCCGCTTCCTCGTAGACCGCCCGCTGGTTCAAGGGGTCGGCCCCGACGAAACCATCGATGTTGCCGGCCTTCAGGTTGGAGACGAATTCCGTCGGCACCACCACCCGGATCTGCACATCCCGGTCGGGGTCGAGCCCGGCGTCGGCCAGGTAATAGCGCAGCAGCAGATTCTGGATCGAGTATTCGAGCGGAATCGCAATGCTCATGCCCTTCCAGTTGCGGGGATCGCGGTTCTCCCGATGCTTGAGCGCCATCACCAGCGCGATGCCGTTGACGTTCTCGATCATCGCCACGCGCAGGGGCGTCGGCGGCGAGCCGAGTCCCATCGAGGCTGCGAGCGGAATCGGCGCGAGCATCAGTCCGGCGTCCAGCTCGCCATTGATCACCTTGTCGCGCACCAGACCGAAGGCACCGTTCTTCTGCAACTGGACCTGCAGCCCTTCCTCCTGGTAATAGCCATTGACCTCGGCCATGATCAAGGGCGTGGCGCAGGTGATCGGCAGAAAACCGAGTTTCAGATCCTTCTTTTCCAGCGGTCCGCGCGCCTGCACCATCGCCTGAAGGCTTGCCACCGGCAGCACGGAGGCAATCGCCGCCATCGCCGTCTGTGCGCCCACCGCCTTCAGAAAGCGTCGGCGCAGCGCTTCATGTGGAAACAGCGCCCGTACCAGCGAGGCTTCGACGAATTCATCCAGATGACGATCCCGCTCATCACGGAGCTGACGCTCGTCGTGCACGGCACAGAAAAGCCGCCCGCCACCGTTCGCAGCCGAAGCGTGCTCGGCGCAACGGCACTGCATCTGCAGCGGCCGGTCAGCATCGTAGGGAGAGAAGTACCGCGACGCTGCCTCCGTCATGCAAGCGCCCCCTGCCCCCGGATGCTGAAGGGATGCGAACCGGTCTTGACACGAATCAGCGGCGCCTGCTGCTGATACGCCGCAGGAGGCAAGCCGGTGATACGGTCGGCGATCACGGCTGCCTGACGTGCGATCGGCTCGATGAAACGGCAGGGCTCGCCCTCGATGCTGACGCAATCACCGAGGGCGTGAATGCCCTCGACGCCGGTCGAGAGATCCGCATCCAGTGCAATGCCAGCAGCCCAGGAAAGCCCCGCCCGCTCGGCCAGCGTCGAAGGTGCCTGCAGCCCCAGCGCGCTGACGATGTGCTCCACCTCGAACACGCTCCCATCGCTCAGCCACACCCGGCGCAGACCCGATGCCTCGGCCGTGACATGATCGACCGTCACCCCGCCGATGAACTGCAGATCGAGAGGCTGCCAGGCTTTCAGCAAGGCGGCCGAATCCTCTTCGGACGCCTGGGGAACCGGACGCACCTGCTGATCGATCAGCAGCACCCGGAAACCACCGAATGCCAGATCATTCGCAAGCTCACTGCCCACCAATCCGGCGCCCACCACCAGCACCCGCAGCGGCTGTCCATCCTGTGCGCCGACATCGGCCTGCAGGCGCTGCCGGAAGGCTTGATAAGCCGCCAGATCATCGATGCGCCAGCAGAGATGCGCCGGCAGCTCCGGCACCACGCGCGAGCGTGCGCCGTGGGCCAGTACCAGATGGCGATAGCGGAAGGTGCCGCGCGTGGTGCGCAGCCGGCTTGCCGCCGGCACCACATCGAAGGCATGGGCCTGCGTCACCAGCTCGACCCCCAAGGCAGCGGCGGCGTCGGTGCCGCGCTGTCGGACCAGCGCCGCTGGCTCGATCTCGCGGCTGAAGGCCACCGACAGCATCGGCTTGTCATAGACATCGCCATCGTCGGCCGTCACCATCCGGATCGGCAGATCCGGGGCACGCTCGCGCAGCGCTCTCGCCATCTGCCATCCGGCATGACCGGCGCCGACGATCAGCACCCCATCGTCCGTACGTCCGGGCGTGCGGGCACGCAGCGCCGGCTGCACGGATGCCGGCACCGCAGCGGACACCTGCTGCGAGGCGGTGTCGAGCAGCTCGAAATCCGCCTTGCCCACCCCGCACAGTGGGCAGCTCCAGTCCTCGGGAATATCCTCGAAGCGGGTTCCCGGCGGCAGGCCACTGTCGGGATCGCCTTCGGCTTCGTCATAGATCAGGCCACAGGCCCGGCAGATGTACTGCCGCCAGGGCAGATCCGTCTCGGGCGCCAGAGGGACAGCCGCCCCGGCGGCTTGCGCAGGCACAGAATTCATTGCGGTGTCTTCGCCGCGGCCATCCGGGCGATCTCCTTGCGGATGTGTTTGATGGCTGGCGTGACGATCGCGACGAAATGCGATTCACGCACCCGGCGCTGGACGGGGGAACGCATCAGATAACCGCGCGCCCCATGATGCAGCAGGGCCGATTGCGCCGCGCGCAGCGCCAGCTCGCTGGCATGGGCGCGCACATCCAGCACGTTCATGAAGAAAGCTTCGCTGCTGTCGTAGGGGGTCTGCGCCAGCAGCAGCGTCCGCGCCTTCAGCGCGTCCAGCTCGGCCTGAAGCGCATCCGGTCCGTCCTCCAGAAACTGGTTGACGTGGCCCAGCGGGCCGGCCACTTCGCGCATCGAATCGATGGCGCCCTGGGTGACGCCCCAACCCATGCCACATTGCAGCAGCACGAAAGCGCCGCGAATGTCGGCGATGAAAGGGCGCGCCGGATTGGCGACCACCCTCGCCTTCGGAAGCCGATGGCCCTCGAAGCGGACGCCCCAGGTGCCGGTTCCTTCCATGCCGGAGAAGCTCGGACATTCGCGCAGGCTGATGCCCTCATCGGCGCAGTTGGCGTAGAACATCAGCTCGCGCGGCCCTTCCGGCGCATCGAGTACCGCCACGGCGCAGAAGCCGTGATCGGCGCCCAGATTGCTGACCCAGGGCAGCGTCCCGTCGATGATGAAGTCCTCGCCATCGACGCGGGCGCGCAGCAGGTTCTTCTCGATGCCATGCAGGCTTTTCATGGCATTGGACAGGCCGGTGCCCCCGAGCCGGGTGCCGCGCACCTGCCCCTGCAACAGCTCGCCCTGCAGCGCGGGATTGGCCGAGCGCTCCAGATAGAGGGCCAGGGCCAGTTGGCACCAGACCATGAAGCCGGTGGAGCCGCAGACTCGGGAGACTTCGGCAATCACCTCGATGGCGGTACCGTAGTCCGGCCCCTCACCGGCATCCCACTGCGCCATGAAGGCGCCGACGGCGCCCAGCTCGCGGAGGATGGCCTCCGGGTAGGTGCCCTGATCGATGGCTTCGGCCTGCGCGGCCAGCGGTCCATCGGCAATCTGCCGGACCGCTGCCAGCACCGCCTCGCGGGCAGGTTTCACGGATGCATTCACCACAGATCAGGCCAGTTCGATCTTGAAGGGAACCGGGTTGCGCACCGTATTGGCCACCGGCGAATAGAAGTTGGCGTGCTGCACGATGGCGTCCAGATCCTCTCGGCTGGCATCGCCTTCGATCAGCACTTTCACGCGCACTTCCTGAAAGCCCATCTCGGCCGGCTGTTTCTCGGCACCGCCAGCACCCCAGGCCGCCGGATTGCCGATATCGCCCTCCAGGAACAGCTCCAGCTTCGACAGCTTCACCTGACGCAGCGTGGCAACCGCCGTAATGCCCACGCCCAGGCAGGCGCCCAGCGCCGACAGCACGATTTCACCCGGTGCCGGCGCCGTGTCCTGGCCGAACAGGTGCAGCGGCTCGTCCACGACCACCGGCTGGTGATTGCCGACATAGCTGAGCGAGCGGTACTGGCCTTCGACCACGGTATGCACCTTGTTGGTGCCGCGGGAATTCGGGTTGTTGCGGCCCTTTTCGGCGAAAGCCAGCAGACCCTCACGATCGATCGGACGCAGATAGGTTTTGACGGTTTCGGGCTTGGCGGATTCGCTCATGAAAAGACTCCAGACGTAAGTAATGGTTCAAGCACAGGCCAAGGATTGATGGGGCCTATGAGATTTCGTTTGCCAAATTGTGGCATCAACCACCACATGATGAAGATTGCCCTTATGCGTTTCAGGTATAGGGATATGCGAAGCGTGTTTGGCGCCACACCTTTTCACATCGACCACCGGCCAGCAGCGCGGCCCCATCCGTCCGTCAGCAGCTGCCTGCCCGGATCGACGCCGCTATGATCCGACGCAGTCCCTGTACGCTGCCCGCCGGAGGAGCCAGACCCATGGTCCCGCCCGCCTCGTCCCCCACCCACGCGCTGCTCTGCCTCGCCGTTGCAGTCCTGCTGGCCGCTTGTGGAGGCGGGGGTGGAAGCGCTGAAGGGAATGCGGGTGGAAGTGCCGGCAGCCAGACGCAAGGCAGCGGCAGTGGTGCGGGTGCTGGTGCCGCTGCCGGTGCCGGTGCGGGTGGCAGCGGTGCCGACGGCACGGCGGCGCCGGGCAGCCCCGGAACGACCAGCCCGCTCGCCGGAGACGCCGGGGCGCAGGCCGCGGCGCGCGATGGCAGCCATTGGCGCCTGAACGATCATGTCTATGCAAATGGCGGGCGATCCGAACAACTGCCCGCGCCGCTGTTCCGGAAGACGGGCACGGTGCTGGTGATCTCGAGTGCCCCGGCAAGCGACGGCGAGCACGGCCACGGTGCCTATGCCGGCAGCGTGCTGAAGATCACGCTCTCGGACCAGCGGCCGGGCAGCTACACCGTGGTGCCGGACATGAACACCGTCGTGCTGGCGGAAGTGGGCGAATCTCTGGCCCACGTGGAAGCGCAGCTCGGTACCGCGCGAAACAGCGGCTCGACCGTCTATGTCGCGGCCAGCGGCCGGCTCGAAGTCAGCGCAGCGGCCGACGGCCACCTGCACGTCTCGACCCCAGAAGCTCTGCCCGCCCACAAGGGGCTGGAAGTGCTGGGCGGCATCGACGGCGCCCCGGACCAGATGCAGCTGTGGGTCCACGACGCTTACTGAGGATGGCCCACAGGTCCACGGGTCCGTGCCAGGCAGCCATCGGTCCCACTGATGCTTGTGGGCGCGCCCACAACGGCGTAGGCTGCGACCCCAAGGGCTGACTCCGTGAAGAAAACCCTGATCCTTCCTTCTCTCGAAACGCTCGGTTCATGAACGCACTTCTCCGCTCCAAACCCCTGTTGTCGCTGTCGCTTGCCGTGCTGCTGGCCGCCTGTGGCGGTGGCGGAGGCGGTGGCAGCAGCACCAGCACGGCAGGTACGACCGGCACGACCTCCGGCACCACGACAACCGACAA
>JBHADS010000558.1:0-8101 GCA_041855185.1 Lautropia sp.
GGAGGCTCGCCACGGCTGCGCAGCAGCCGGCGGAAGATCGTCTCGGTACTGAAGACCACACACAGCATCCGCATCACCTGCATGGCCGTCACCAGCGGCACCCCCAGGCCCAGCACCTTGGCCGTGATGGTCATCTCGGCAATGCCGCCGGGAATCAGCGACAGGATCATCGTCGGCGCCGACACCCCGGTCAGGCCGGCAAGCCCCCAGCCGATCAGCGCCGACAGCCCGATGGCCAGCACCGTCGACACCGAGACCACGGCGCTCAGTCGTGGGGCGGTCCGCAGGAAATCCGGCCGATACTTGTCGCCCAGCGACCAGCCGATGCACAACTGCCCGGCCCAGGACAGCCAGGATGGCAGGGTCGACAGCCGGATATCGGCGAGGCTGACGAGCATCGCAAACAGCAGCGCGCCCAGCATCCAGCCGTTGGGCAGCCTGAAGCGCTCGCAGACCCAGACCGCCGCCAGACTGCCCGCCACCAGCATCAGCAGCCCCGTCCAGCTGGACAGTGCCACGTAGCGCTCGACCTCGGGCAGATCACCGACATACCACTGGAAGGCGAAGGGAACGATCAGCACGATCAGCAGCACGCGCAGACTGTGCACCGCCACCACCTGATCCAGCCGCGCACCGTTGCGCTGCGCCATGTTGGCCATTTCACTGGCGCTGCCGATCGCCGCCGAGAACCAGGCGGTGGGCAGGTCGAGACCGGCGAAGCGGCGATAGACCCAGCAGCCGATACAGGCCAGCCCCATCGCATACAACATGCCGAACAGGATCAGCGGCCAATTCCCCGCCACGCTGGCCGCCACCTCCGGCGTGAAATACAAGCCCAGCGACAGGCCGATCACCCAGCGGCCCAGCTTGTTGACGAGCGGCGGACAACGGCTGGGCAGTCCGCTGATGCGGGTGATGGCCGTCGCCAGCAAGGGCCCCAGCAGCCACGGCAGGGGCAACTGCGCCCATAGGGCGAGCCCTGCTCCGATCAGCGCAATACCAAAGCCCATGATCACCGCGTACCGCTTGTCCATCCGTCTCCCCTCCCCTTGTCTGCGCCGGGCACCTGCGCCGGACTAGCGCCGGTCGACATACCCGCCCGGCCCGGCCACGCCCCCAGCACCCCTCCCCCGGCCAGCGTGCGCGCCTCCCGGTGCCGCCCCGCCCGCAGTAGACCGGGTCTGCCTGCCGCCAAGCGTAGCGCAGAGCCGGTGCCGGAAACAAGAACAGCAAAAAAGGCAGCCCCCGAAGCTTCCCCCGGATGACTGCCTCTTCCGGCCAGGGCACAACGGCCCCGGCATCGATGGCGTCGCCTCACTCCACCGGCAAGGCGCTCGCTCCCCGCTTGAAGCGCTTGTACAGCATCGGCACCACGAATACCGCAACCGCCATCACCCAGAAGATGATGGTGACGGGACTGCTGAACAGGATCTTCAGATCGCCATTGGAGATGGCCAGCGCACGGCGCAGATTCTGCTCCATCATGCCGCCCAGCACCACGCCCAGGATGAGCGGGGCCAGCGGCATCTGCGCCTTGCGCATGAAGTAGCCGATGCCGCCGATGGCAACCATCATCAGCAGATCGAACTGTGTGGCATTGACCGAATAGACGCCGATGACACTGACGCACAGGATGGCCGGCACCAGCAGCCAGGGCGGAATCGACAGGATACTGGCGAACACCCGCACCAGCGGCACGTTCATGATGAACAGCATCACGTTGGCCACCGCCAGCGAGGCGATCAGGCCCCAGACCAGATCGGGCTGGGCATCGAAGAGCACCGGCCCGGGCGTGATGTTGTAGAGCGTCAGCGCCCCCATCATCACCGCCGTGGTGCCCGAACCCGGAACGCCCAGCGTCAGCATCGGGATGAAGGAGCCGATCGCCGCCGCATTGTTGGCCGACTCGGGGGCGGTCAGCCCGCGCATGTCGCCCTGGCCGAACTTCGCATTCGGGTCACGCTGCTCGGTGATGCGTTTCTCGTTGGCATAGGCGATGGCCGAGGCCACACTGGCACCGGCGCCCGGCAGCACGCCCAGGCCAAAGCCCGTCAGCCCGCTGCGTGCCACGCTCGGAAAGGTGAACTTCATTTCCGACAGGTTGAACAGCTTGCGGCCGCTCTTGGGCACCTTCACCGACATGCCGCCGACCACGTGCTCCAGCATCTGCAGCATTTCACTGACGGCAAACAGGCCGATCACCACCACCACGAAATCGATGCCGTCCGACAGATTCGGCACATCGAAGGTGTAGCGGTAGACCCCGGAGTTGGCATCCACGCCCACCGTCGAGATCGCCAGACCGATGACGGTGGCCAGCACGCCCTTGACCGGATCATTGCCGAGCAGCCCGGTCAGGCAGCAGAAGGCAAACACCATCAGCACGAAGTATTCGGCCGGACCGAAGGCCAGCGCCCATTGCGCCAGCATCGGCGCAAAGATGACGATGCCGAAGAAAGCCACCAGCGAACCGAAGAAGGAGGCCCAGGCCGACAGCGACAGCGCCACGCTGCCCAGCCCCTGCCGTGCCAGCGGATAGCCATCGAGCGCCGTCATCACCGAAGCAGCCTCGCCCGGCACGTTGATCAGGATCGAGGTGATTCGACCGCCATACTCGGCGCCGACATAGACCGCCGCCAGCAGGATCAGCGCGGTCTCGGGCGGCAGATTCATCGCGAAGGCGATCGGAATCAGCATCGCCACGCCGTTGATCGGACCCAGCCCCGGCAGCACACCGACGATGGTGCCGAAGAAGGAGCCGATGGCCGCCACCGAGAGGTTCAGTGGCGAGAAGGCCACGCCAAAGCCCTGGGCCAGATGTTCGAGCACTCCGTTCACAATACCGCCTCCAGCAGGCCGGGGGGCAGCACCACATCCAGCACGCGGTCAAACAGAAAGAACAGCGCCACGCTCAGGCACAGTCCGCCCACGGCGGACTTGAGCCAGGTGCCGCCAAACAGATGTCCGACCACCGAAGCCATCAGCGTGGTCGCAATGATGAAGCCGGCCCATTCAAAGATCAGCGCATAGCCGACCAGTGTCAGGAACAGGATCACGATGCGCAGCGTTGCCCCCGGCGGGTTGGCCTCCGCCTGTCCCCCGCCCTTCAGCACCAGCCTCAGCCCGCACAGCGCCATCACGGCCGCCACCATCAGCGGAAACACGCGCGGCCCGATCGGTTCATAGGAGACGGGGGCTTCGAGGCCATACCCCTGCCAGACCAGAAAGGCAGCCACCGCCAACGCGGCCACGCCAAGGATTCGGTTGTTCACGGCTTATTTCTTCTCGATCAGACCAAAGGAATCCGCCAGCTCGGCGTAGTCCTTGACACGCGCCTTCACATAGGCATCCAGTTCCGCACCGGTCATGGTGAAGGGGAACAGACCCTGTTTTTCGCGCAGCTGGGCAAAGGCTTCGGTGGCCATCGTCTTGTTGAAGGCGTCCACCCACCATTGATATTCGGCGTCCTTCACCTTCGGCCCCATGTAGAAGCCCCGGATGATCGGCCACTCGATGTCATAGCCCTGCTCCTTGGCCGTGGGCACGTCCTTCAGGCGGCCCGGCAGACGCTCGCTGTGATAGACGGCCAGCACCCGCACCGGCGCGCCGCCATCGAGGATGGTGGCAGCCTCGGCCGCATCACCCATATAGGCTTGGATGTGATTGCCGCGCAGCGCCGTCACACTCTCGCCCCCGCCCTCGAAGGCCACGAAGCGAATCCGCTTGTAATCGACGCCGGCCGCCCGCGCGGTCAGTGCCGCCTTCATCCAGTCCTGGCTGCCCACGGTGCCGCCGGTGCCGAAGACGATGCTGGAGGGGTCCTTCTTCAGCGCCGCCATCAGATCACCGAGGTTCTTGAAGGGCGAGTCGTCCCGCACCATCGCCACGCCATAGTCGGCGCCGATGGCTGCCAGCCAGCGCACATCGTTCACCGTGTATTTGCCGAACTTGCCCTGCGCCAGATTCAGCAGCGAGCCGCCCGAGAAAGCCACGATGGAGCCGCCCTCGTCCGGCCGCTGGGCCACGATGTTGTTGTAGGCCACGGCGCCCACGCCTCCCGGCATGTAGACGATGCGCAGCGGACGCTCCAGCGCCCCGCTTTCCTTGAGCGCGGTCTGCGTCACTCGACAGGTCAGATCGAAGGCGCCGCCGGGCTGCGCCGGAGCCACACATTCGGGACGGCGCGGCGCCTGCTGCGCCTCGGCCAGCGACGGCAGGCTGCCCAATGCGGCCATCGCCAGCACGGCGCCCAGAGAAGTCTGCCCCAGCAGACGACGGGTGGAAGAAATACGAGCGTTCGCCATCGAACGGGTCTCCTGTGTAGTCGTTGGCAGGTACCTTAACGCACCCTGCCTTTCAATTGGCTTTCAAAACGCCCCTCGCACGGGGCGGGCTTTCCCTAGGGGCCGGGGCTGCAGCCCCGGCGCTTCAGCATAACAGGCATCGGAGCGCAACGCCGGCCTTTGAGTCTTCGGCTCAGTTGCCGCCGCCTGACCGCCCCGGTTTTCCGGCACCGGGCCGGACACGGTCGGCCTCGCCGCCCGCGCAGGGGAACAGCAGCTCCACCCGCAGCCCGGCCGCCGGCGCAGCGGCCGGCATGGCAGCGCCCCTTGCCGTGTCATCCATGCCGATGCCACCTCCGGTGCCCTCCCTGCCCTCGGCATCAGAGCCGTGGCCGCCGCTGCGTCCTGTATCGTTCACCCCCGCGCATCGCCCCTCGGAGCCCGCCCGGCCCCCCGCGTCAGCGCCGCCGCCCTCGGCCTCGGGCCGGCAAAGCCGCATCTGGCCCTGGTGCGCACCGACGATGGCCTGCACGATGGCCAGCCCCAGTCCAGCCCCCGTCCGGCCCTTGCCGGCCGCACCGCGCCGGAAACGCAAGCCGGCCTGCGCGATGTCCTCTTCGCTCATGCCCGGACCGGAATCCTGCACGAACACACCGACCAGGCCCGGACGCCGGATCAATCCGGTCGATACCGTCCCGCCCTCCGGGGTGTACTTGATGGCGTTGTCCAGCAGGTTCAGCAATGCCTCCTGCAGCAGCGGCCGCATCCCGCGCATCGGCACGGCCCCCTCCGCAGGCTCCAGCCCATAGTCCAGACGCTTCTGCCGGGCCGACGGCCACATCAGGCGCACCGTCTCATCCACCATCTCGCCCAGATCGAAACGTTCCCAGCCGGCCTGATCGGCGCCGAGACCGGCATCGTGCGCCTTGGCCAGCGCCAGCAGCTGATTCGTCACCCGCTCGGCCCGCTCCAGTCCCCGACGCATCGCCGCGATCGCCTCGCGCATCTCGGCCGGGTCCTCCTCCCGCAGCGCATAGTCGACCTTGGTGCGCAGCAGCGCCAGCGGGGTGCGCAGCTGGTGCGAGGCATCATCCAGAAACTGGCGCTGATGCTGGGCATAGCGCAGAAAACGCGCCATATGACCGTTGATGCCCTGCACCAGCGGCACCACCTCGGTCGGCAGCCCATGCAGCCCGATCGGGCGCAGATCGTCGTCGGCACGCAGCGCCATCTCGTCGCGCAGCCGGGTCAGTGGGCGCAGCGTCATCAGCACCCCCACCCACAGCACGCCAATCACCAGCGCCAGCAGCACCACATCGCGGCCGATCATGTCACGCAGCAACCCGCCGGCCACGCGCTCCCGATCGGTCAGGCTCTCGGCGACCTGCACGATCACCCGTCCGCCGGCGCCCTGGCGGTGCGGCAGCGGCGGCTCGGGTTCGCGGACCAGCAGCCCGACCCGGATCGCTTCGTCCTCGAAATACAGCGCATCGTAGAACACGATCTGCCCCGACGGCGGCAACTGCGCCGGCAGCGGCAGACCGCCGTGGCCGATGTCCGCCAGCCCGTCCTCGGTGGACACCCGGTAGTAGACGCGCCCGCTGGCCGTCATCCGGAAGAAATCCATCAGCCCGTAGGGCAGCGCCAGCGCCAGCCCGCCACTGGCCGTCGACACATTCAGATCGATGGCGCGCACTGCCGCCCCCAGTGAGCGATCGAAGGCTGCCTCGGTCTGCTGCTTCATCGACACCGCCGAGCGCCACATCCCCAGCACCGCCCCGATCAGCAGCAGCGGCAGCAGCCACAGCAGCAGGCTGAAGATCAGGCTGCGCCCCTCCCCGGCCGGGCTCCCACGCTCCATCCGCGCTCAGTCCTGCGCTTCCAGGCAATAGCCCAGCCCGCGCATCGTCGCAATCTGCACGCCAGCCCCTTGCAGCTTCTTGCGCAGCCGGTGCACGATCACCTCCACCGCCTCCAGGCTCAGCTCATCGTCGCTGGATGCAATCCGCTCCAGAATGGCCTGCTTGGACAGCGGCTCGCCGCTGCGCTGGATCAGGGCACGCAGCACCGCCTGCTCACGGGGCGTCAGCGCCAGCGCCTCGCCACCCACGGCAAAACGCTGGCTGACCAGATCGTAGACCAGCGCCCCACAGCTCATCCGCTGGAACTCACGCCCCCGGCTGCGCCGGATCAGGGCCATCAGCCGCGCCTCCAGCTCTTCCAGCACGAAAGGCTTGGGCAGAAAATCATCGGCTCCGTCGTGCAGCATCCCCACCCGATTGGCCAGGGAATCACGGGCCGTCAGCACCAGCACCGGCGTGCGGTCGTCACGGGCCCGCATCCGCGCCAGCAGCGTCTGACCATCCATGCCGGGAATGCCCAGATCGAGCACCACGGCATCGAACTCCTCCTGCAACAGTCGGCGCTCGGCCAGCAGACCGTCGTCGGCCCACTCCACCACGAAGCCCGCCTGCCGCGCCAGGGCCCGCGACAGCCAATGCGCCAGCTCGCGCTCGTCTTCGATCAGCAGGATTTTCATGGGACGAACCCTCGCCCGGGTTCAGGGCAACGGATGGCCCTGCGAGGCCACATAAACGGACAGCCATTCCTCTTCGCTGAAATCGATGGCCAGCGCATCGATGGCGTTGCGCACCCGCTCGATTCTGCCCGAACCGACGATGGGCAGCATCCCGATCGGGTGCGCCAGCAGCCAAGCAAAGGCCAGCGTATCGAGACGGCTTTCGCCGTGCCGCTCACCCACGGCCCGCAGCGCAGCAGCCACCCGCCGGCCCCGCTCGTCCTGTGGATCGAACAGCCGCCCGCCGCCCAGCGGCGACCAGACCATCGGCCGCAGCCGCCGTTCCAGCAGCATGTCCAGACTGCCATCCTCGAAGGGCTGCAGGTGCAGCGGCGAGACCTCGATCTGATTGGTCAGCAGGGGCTGACTCAGATAGGACTGCAGCATCCGGAACTTGGCCGACCCGAAGTTGGAGACCCCGAAATGACGCACCAGCCCGCGCCGCTGCAGCTCGTCGAAGGCCGCCGCGATCTCCTGCGGATTGGCGCACGGCGACGGCCGGTGAATCAGCAGCAGATCCAGATACTCGCAGCGCAGCCCGGCAATCGAGCGCTCCACCGACCCGATGATGTGCTCGCGGCTGTTGTCGTAGTGCGCGCTGCGCATCGTCGGCACCTGGGGATTCGGAAACACGATCCCGCATTTGCTGACGATCACCATCCGCTCGCGCAGACTCGGCTCCAAAGCCAGCGCCTGCCCGAAGGCTGCCTCGGTGCCGAAGCCCCCATAGCAGGCGGCATGATCGAAGGTATCGACCCCCAGTTCGAGCAACTGATGGATCAGCCGACGGTAGCCCTCCGCATCCAGCCCCCACTCGTGTGCACGCCAATAACCGTGCACGATGCGGCTCATCCGCAACGAGGCATTCAGGTTCAGGTACTGCATCTTGGGGGCTTGCATGATGATCCTCCGAATGAACATCCATAAGAATGCCTCATTGACGCCCGAAGGGCGAGCCCATTTGGATCAGCGAGATTGGGCGCCCTGCTCCACGAGACTGGTTCAGCGTATCCCCAAGGCTGTCGGACCTTCATGACACGCTCCGTGAGATGTCATGTGCCGTGATTAGCTGCCGCCCGGGCGCCTATCGATCCAGCACCACGTCGGTGATCGGCTTGCTGCAACAGGGCAGAATCCAGCCTTGCTGCACTTCCTTCGGACGCAGGCCACCGTTCTGCTTCATCTCGACATCGCCGGACACCTTGAGCGTCTTGCAGGTGCCGCACATGCCGTTGGAACA
>JBHADS010000559.1:0-4882 GCA_041855185.1 Lautropia sp.
AGGTCGCCGCAGAACCAGAGCGGCTCCTGTTCGGAAGGTTTGATCTGTTCCAGCAATTGTTGCAGGGGGCGATGGCAGCCCTGCAGGTCTCCAAAGGCAATCGTCACGGCAGTACAGCGAAACTCAAGAATCGGCGAGGGGAGGAGGGAAGACAGCCGGGAGCTGTCCGCGCACGGTTCCGGGGCTTCCCGCAGGGAGCGCGCGTCTGGGCGTAGGGCTGCGTTGCCCGCCCTTTGCAGTCATCCAGGATGCTGTGGGGCGGGCGCCTGGCCCGGCACGCCCAGCAGGGCTTTCGCGGGGCGGAATCCGTGCATGACAGGCGCTAAGGTACTCGTTCGTCCCGCTTTTCCCAAGCAAAAGAAGGCAAAGCCCATGCTGAGGCGGGCCGATTCGTGGCAGCTTTGCCTCGGCGCCGCACGGCTTCGCTCAGCAAGGCTTCCGTCGGATCAGCTCTGCTGCCGGCTGTCTGCGGTGTCGTCGAGGCGGGGGCCGGTCTGGGGCACTTCACCCTGCGCGGCTGTGGCGGTTTCGGAGGGCGCCGGCTCCTGTGGTGTCTGTCCGTTGGCGACGGCTGCTCCGGGGGCGTCCGTGGTGCCGGCAGCGCTGGTGGCGGCGGGCATCGCCGAGGCAGGTGCATCGGCCAAGACGGCCGCGGTGCCGACGGCGGCAGCGCTCGTGCTGGCCTGCGCCATGCGCTTGAGCCTTTCGATCAGCTCGGCGTCGGCGGGGGGCTGTGCCGTGCTGCCGGCGCCCGCGGGGGCCGTGGCTGCGGGCACGGTGCCCTCGTTCGCGACGAGTTTGGAGGGCCGATACTCCGGCACCCACAGCGTCAGCATGTGCCGCACTTCGGTGTCGCTGACCGGGCCTGCGGATTCGAGCCAGCGCTGCACCGAGTTGTCCCAGTTGGTGCCGGGCGGGTCGATCGGGCGCGAGACACGCAGTTTGGCGTGCGGTGTGGGCAGGGTCTTTTCGTTGTCGGCCAGCAGCTCTTCATAGAGCTTCTCGCCGGGGCGCAGGCCGGTGAAGGCAATCGGAATCTCGGCCTCGGTGTAGCCCGAGAGCTTGATCATCGTGCGCGCCAGGTCGACGATGCGGATCGGCTGCCCCATGTCGAGCACGAAGGTTTCGCCCCCCCGGCTCATCAGGCCGGCCTGCAGCACCAGCTGCGTGGCTTCGGGGATCGACATGAAGTAGCGGGTGATGTCGGGGTGGGTGACGGTGACGGGGCCACCGTTGGCGATCTGCTCGCGGAACTTCGGAATCACGCTGCCGCTGGAGCCGAGGACGTTGCCGAAGCGCACCAGCACGACCGGCAGCGTCGCCATCCGGTGGCGGTACTGCAGAATCATCTCGGCCAGGCGCTTGGTGGCGCCCATCACATTGGTGGGGTTCACCGCCTTGTCGCTGGAGATGTAGACGAAGCGGTCGATGTCGAAACGGGCCGCGACATCGGCCAGCACCCGCGTGCCATAGGCGTTGTTGGTGACCGCCTGCCAGGCATTGCCTTCCTCCAGGATCGGCACGTGCTTGTAGGCGGCGGCATGATAGATGATGGTCGGCTTGTGGCGCTCGAAGACATCCTGCAGCCGTACCCGGTCCTTGATGTCGCCAACGACGGGGATGACTTTCTGGTTGGGGAAGGCTTTCTTCAGGTCTTCGGTGATGCGGTAGAGCGCGAACTCGCTCAGCTCGAAGATGATGATCTGCGCCGGGTTGAAGCGGGCGATCTGGCGACAGAGTTCCGAACCGATCGAGCCGCCGCCCCCTGTGACCAGCACCGATTTGCCTTCGAGCATGTGGCGCAGACCGCCGGTGTCGAGGCTGACCGGGTCGCGGCCGAGCAGGTCGTCCACATCCACGTAGCGGATCTGCGAGACCTTGACCTGGCCACTCATCAGCTCCTGCACGTCCGGGATCACCAGCAGCTTCACATGGGCGCGTTCGCACAGCTCGAAGACACGGCGGCGGGTGGCGTGGTTGGTGGCGCCGACCGCCAGCACCGCGTGCTTGCAGTTGCTGTCACGGGTGATTTCCTCGAGCTGCTCCCAGCTGCCGAGGATGCGCACGCCGCCCAGCTGGCGTCCCACCTTGTTGGGGTTGTCGTCCAGCACCCCGATCACATACCAGTAGGGATTGCGGTTCAGCTCGTCGATCAGCGACAGCGCGGCGGTGCCTGCGCCCAGCAGGATCACGGGCTGGGGTTCGACGCCTTTCTCGCCCATCGCCTTTTCTTTCCACCAGCGGTAGAAGAGCCTGCCCGCGCACATGAACAGGATCAGCAGCAGCGGGTTCAGGAAATAGAGCGAGCGGGGAACGCCGAGACCGTTGCGCCAGAGCAGCAGCAGGATCGGGATGATCAGGGCCGAGGTGCCGACCGCCATCGCGATCAGCCGCATGTCATGGATCGAGGCGTAGCGCCAGATGCCGCGGTACAGGCCGAAGTAGACGAAGCAGCCGACCTGAACCGCCAGCACGGCGGGCAGTGTCTGGAACAGGATGATCTGGGTGCCGCGGTCCAGGTCGAAGTTCCAGCGCAGCGAAAAGGTGAAGGTCCACACCAGCGCGGCGACGATGATGTCGTGGCCGATCGCAATGAAGGTACGTGGATTGACGTTGAACAGTCTTCTCATGTCAGGAAGCGGTTTCCTTGCGCCCGGCGCCCAGCATCAGGGCAAGGGCCACCAACGGCGCATAGGCGATGAAGGTGGCCAGGGCGGCAAATTCGGGCCATTGGCGTGCAACCCATGCCAAGGGCAGAATCCAGGCGATATTGGCCGAGCAGTATACAAGTGTGGCCCGCGCGTGGCTGCCGAAGTGTCGGCTCAGCCGCTGGTAGGCATGGCTGCGATGGGCATCTCCAACATTCTGGCCGCTCAGCAGGCGGCGAATGAGTGTCACTGTAGCATCGGTGATGAAAACGGCCCCGAGAATCAGCCAGACATGGAGGGAATTGCCGCTGCTGACCGTCAGAGACCGGATTTCCGTGCTGGCGGCGAGCCCGCTCGTGACGACCTGGTGAATGCCGATATCGAAGCTGGCGATGGCCAGGATCGAGAACCCCAGGAACAGGCTGCCGGCATCGCCCATGAAGATGCGGGCCGGTGCCCAGTTCAGCACCAGGAAGCCGACGCAGGCCGTGGCGATGATCAGGCTGATGGCTGACAGCGGATCGGCGGCCAGGGCCAGGGGCAGACTCGGGGAGGGGGGCAGTCCGGTGGCAGGCAGGCCCGGAATGGGCGCGGGCAGGGCTTCGGCGGGGAGCAGGGCGCGCAGCAGCACGGCGGCCAGCAGCATGAAGATCGCCTGGCTGGCGGCGATGCCGTCGATGCCATCCATGAAGTTGAACAGATTGATCCACCAGACCCCGGCGGCCAGCAGAAACAGCACGAGGCCGCCCAGCAACAGATGGAACAGGCCGGCCGTCAGCGCCAGACCGAGGCTTTCGTTGGAGACGAAGGCGTCGATCGGACGGCTCAGCAGCGCCAGGCTCTCGAACAGCTGGCCCCAGAAGATGTCGAAGCCGCCGGGCAGATACAGGTAGAGCCCGACGATCAGCAGCCAGGCTACGGCTGCGGCCTGCACCAGCAGCCGAATGCGGATGGACAGCGGACGGAGGTCATCGCGCATCCCTGTGATGGCCAGCGCCAGCGCCCCGGTCAGCAGTACCCCGCCCAGCGGCGCAAAAGCGCGCAGCGTCTGCAGGGGCGGCAGGGCTTCTCGCGCCCAGGCCGGCATGTCGGCGCCGCTGGGCCAGAGCGCTGCGAGCAGCGGCGGCAGACCGAGAGCCTGCACGGCGAGCAGCAGGAATCCGGCCAGACTGGCGGCCACGATGGCAGCGCCGCCACCACGTGGCGTGGGGCGCACATGCGAGGAACGGTGGTTGGGCACATCCTGCAGACCCCAGTCCACGGCCCGCCGGATGATCAGCCGGGTGCCGGCCCAGGCCATCAGACCGACGCACAACAATATGAGGGAGAGCGTAAACGAATGCACCGAAGTTCTGATCTTGTTGGGTGAATGGAGCGGGCCGGGACGCCAACTCCCCTTATACTCCAAAGATTATGCGCCAGTTCCCATCATGGCCTTCGGGCTTGCCTGGGTTGCCTGCTGCACTGCTCAGGGGGAGTCGGTACCGGGGCAATGCCGCCGCCTTTGGGGCCAGTGGCAGTGGTTGGGAGTCTGTGTCGACGAGTGAGTGCGCGCCGCGTCCGGCGCCGCTCGGTCTGGACGGCAGCGAGCGGACGGCGCTTGTGTTGACTGGGGGCATCCGGCTCTTTCCTCCGCAGATGTGTCTGACGGATGCTTCAATCGGAAGATAGTGGAACGAACATGATTTTAGTGACAGGCGGTGCCGGTTTCATCGGATCGAACTTTGTGCTGGACTGGCTGGCAGGCAGCGATGAGCCGGTGGTCAATGTCGACAAGCTGACCTATGCCGGCAACCGGCAGAACCTCGCCTCGGTCGAGAACAATCCCGGCCATCATTTCGAGCAGGTCGACATCTGCGACCGCGACGCCATCGACGAGCTGCTGGCCAAGTACAAGCCGCGTGCGATCGTGCACTTCGCGGCCGAGAGCCACGTGGACCGTTCGATCCACGGGCCGGCGGCCTTCGTGCAGACCAACATGGTCGGCACCTTCACGCTGCTGGAGGCCGCGCGCCAGTACTGGAACGCGATGAACGAGGCGGACCGCCAGAGCTTCCGCTTCCTGCACGTGTCCACCGACGAAGTCTATGGCTCGCTGGAGCCGAACGATCCGGCTTTCACCGAGACCACGCCCTATCAGCCGAACAGCCCGTATTCGGCCAGCAAGGCCGGTTCCGACCATCTGGTGCGTGCCTATTTCCATACCTACGGCATGCCGGTGCTGACCACCAACT
>JBHADS010000560.1:0-3709 GCA_041855185.1 Lautropia sp.
CGTACTCGATCAGCTCGCCCAGATACATATAGGCCGTGAAGTCGGAGATTCGCGCGGCCTGCTGCATGTTGTGAGTGACGATGGCGATGGTGTAGTCGTTTTTCAACTCATAGACCAGTTCTTCGACCTTGGCCGTCGAGATCGGGTCCAGTGCGCTGGTCGGTTCGTCGAGCAGCAGGACTTCGGGCTTGACCGCCACCATCCGGGCGATGCACAGACGCTGCTGCTGCCCGCCCGACAGACTCAGACCGCTGGCGTCGAGCTTGTCCTTCACCTCGTTCCACAGCGCCGCCTTGCGCAGTGCCCACTCGACGCGCTCGTTCATGTCCTGGCGGCTGAGGTTCTCGTAGAGACGCACGCCGAAGGCGATGTTCTCGAAGATCGTCATCGGGAAGGGCGTCGGCTTCTGGAACACCATGCCGATGCGCGCGCGCAGCAGGTTCACGTCCTGCTCGGAGGCCAGGATGTTCTTGCCGTGGAACAGGATCTCGCCCTCGGCGCGCTGGCCCGGATAGAGATCGAACATCCGGTTGAAGGTGCGCAGCAGGGTCGATTTGCCACAGCCGGAGGGGCCGATGAAGGCCGTCACCTGGCCGTGCACGATGTCGAGGTTGATCTTCTTCAGACCCTGGAACTTGCCGTAGAAGAAATCCAGGTTCTTGATCTGCAGGGCCGGCTGCGGGTCTGGTTGCAGCGGGCGAGCGGATGGATCGGCGGAAACGGACATGGGGTTTTGCACGTTGAGTGAGAGTGTCTGGGTTCGGTGGGCGACCGCCGGTCAGGGGCGGGCGCCGTGTTGTGCTTCGGTCTTCTTACTTGCCGGGCGCCTTGCCGCGGAACATCACGCGGGCGGCGATGTTGAGGCCCAGCACGGCCAGGGCGATCAGGGCTGCGCCGCCCCAGGCCAGCTTCTGCCAGTCCTCGTAGGGGCTCATCGCAAAGTTGTAGATCACCACCGGCAGGTTGGCCATCGGCTGGTTCATGTTGGTCGAGAAGAACTGGTTGTTCAGCGCGGTGAACAGCAGCGGGGCGGTTTCACCCACCATCCGCGCCACGGCCAGCAGCACGCCGGTCACGACACCGCCGCGAACGGCTTTCAGTGTCACCTGCAGGTTGACACGCCAGCGTGGCGCGCCCAGTGCAAAGGCGGCTTCCCTGAGGCCGCCGGGCACCAGCTTCAGCATGTTCTCGGTGGTGCGCACCACCACCGGGATGGCGATCAGCGCCAGCGCCAGCGAGCCGGCCCAGCCCGAGAAATTGCCCATCGTGGCGACCACCAGCGAGTAGACGAACAGGCCGATGACGATCGAGGGGGCCGACAGCATCACATCGACGATGAAGCGGGTGATGCCGGCAAACCGGGAGCGGTCGCCATACTCGGCCAGATAGATGCCGGCCAGGATGCCGATCGGCGTGGCCACGAAGGTGGAGACGCCGACGATCATCAGGCTGCCGACGATCGCGTTGGCCAGCCCGCCTTCGGGGCTGCCCGGTGCCGGGGTGGAACGGGTGAAGAAATCGAGATTGAAGGCGCTGAGTCCATTGAACATCAGGGTCCAGAGGATCCAGGCCAGGCCGATCAGGCCCACGGCCATGGCGGCCGAGGACAGCAACATGCCGATGCGGTTGGCGAGACGGCGGCGGCGGTACAGGTCGATCATGATGGAAATCGGGTCGGGTTCGCAGGAGGCGTGTTCATCCGGATGCAGCTCAGTGACCGGCCTTGGCGGCGGAGCGCTTGGTCAGCCAGCGGGCCACGCCCAGCACCACGAAGGTGATCACGAAAAGGATCAGGCCCAGCGCATAGAGTGCGGGGATGTGCAGCGAGGGATCGGCTTCGGCAAATTCGTTGGCCAGTGTCGAGGCGATCGAATTGCCGGGGGCGAACAGGCTGGCCGGAATGCGGTTGGCGTTGCCGATCACGAAGGTGACGGCCATCGTCTCGCCCAACGCGCGGCCCAGACCCAGCATGACCCCGCCGATCACGCCGACCCGGGTGTAGGGCAGCACGATGTTGCGGATCACCTCCCAGGTGGTGCAACCCAGCCCGTAGGCCGATTCCTTCAGTACCGGCGGCACGGTCTCGAACACGTCGCGCATCACCGAGGCGATGAAGGGAATGATCATCAGCGCCAGAATCAGGCCGGCCGTCAGGATGCCGACGCCCAGTTGCGGCCCCTGGAAGATCGGCAGTCCGGTGGCGGCCAGCCAGGGCTGCACGTATTCCTGCACCAGCGGGGCAAAGATGAACAGACCCCAGATCCCGTAGATGATCGAGGGGATGCCGGCCAGCAGTTCGATGGCGGTGCCCAGCGGACGACGCAGCCAGATCGGGCAGGTCTCGGTCAGAAAGACCGCGATGCCGAAGCTGATCGGCACCGCCAGCAGCAGTGCAATGGCCGAGGTGACGATCGTGCCGTAGATGGCGATGGCGGCGCCGTAGGTGTCGTTGGAGGGGCTCCAGGTGGTGCCGCTCAGAAAGCCGAAACCGAAGGTTTCCAGCGCGGGCCAGGCTTCGATCACCAGCGAGACCAGCAGACCGGCCAGTACCAGCAGGACCAGCGCTGCAAAGCTGAAGGTGATCAGGGCGAAGAAACGGTCCTGCGCCGCGAAGCGCCGGATTCGTTGCACGAATTCCGGCGAATCTTTGTGCCCGCCCTGAACGCCGCCGGGCGCAAGGCCGGCTGCTTCGGGGGCGACGGGGGTGATGGTTTGAACGGGACTCATCGACGGGGAGGTGTGTTTCGGTGCGATCCGGAGGCCGGCTTTCAGAAGAAAGGAAAGCGCTGTGACCCGAAGCGCGGAATCAAGCACAAGGCGCAGCGATGCTCGGCCGAGGCCGGGCAGGCTGCGCCAGAAGAGGGCTGTGATGAGGCCGCCGGCCGTGTCCCGACAGGGATGCCACCGGGACGATGGGGCGCCTCACTCACCCGGAACGATCAGGGCTTCGGTGCGCCTGCTGCCTGCCAGGCTGCCTCGATCTGCGGAACCACACTGTCCGGAATGGGCACGTAGTCCAGGTCGATCGCCTGTTGCTGGCCCTGGGTCAGCGCCCAGCGGAAGAACTTCAGCACTTCGGCGTTCTTGTCGGTCTTGCCCATGTCGGCCTTCTGCAGCAGGATGAAGGTGGCCGTGGTCATCGGCCAGGCTTCGGGGTCGGCCTGGTTGTTCAGGCTGATGCCCATGCCCGGTTCTGCCGTCCAGTTGGCGTTCTTGGCGGCTGCGGCGAAGCTCTTGTGCTCGGGCGAGACGACCTTGCCGGCCTTGTTCACGAAGTTGGCGTGCGCCAGCTTGTTCTGCTTGGCGTAGGCATATTCCACATAGCCGATCGAGCCGGCCACCTTGCCCACGTTGGCGGCCACACCGGCATTGCCCCGGCCGCCCAGGCCAACCGGCCAATCCACCGACTTGCCGGCGCCGACGTTGTCCTTGAAGCCCGGCACGACTTCAGCCAGGTAGTAGGTGAAGGCGGCCGTCGTGCCCGAGGCATCCGAGCGGTAGATCGGCGAGATGCCTTGATCGGGCAGGGTGACGCCCGGGTTCAGCTTGGCGATGGCCGGATCGTTCCAGCGGGCAACCTTGCCTTCATAGATGGCGGCCAGCACGTCGGCGTTCAGCGTGAGCCCGCCGGGGCCGATGCCCTTGACGTTCAGGATCGGCACGATACCGCCAATGACCGCCGGGAACTGCAGCAGACCGTCCTTGTCCA
>JBHADS010000561.1:0-6270 GCA_041855185.1 Lautropia sp.
CCACCGGGATGTCGAAATCCATCCGGTCGTAGACCTCGTAGGGCTGCATCTTGCGCAGATCCCAGACCACGCCGGAACCACGCAGCATCGGCCCGGTGAGGCCGAGCGCCTTGGCACGCTCGGGCTCGACCACGCCGATGCCGACCAGACGCTGCTTCCAGATCCGGTTGTCGGTCAGCAGGGTCTCGTACTCGTCGACGCAGGCCGGGAAGCGCTGGGTGAAGGAATCGATGAAATCGAGCAGCGTGCCCTCGCGGTCGAGGTTCAGCTCGCGCGCCTTGCTTTCGCTCAGACGCTTGGCCGCCTGATACTTCGGCATCGTCTCGGGCAGATCGCCATCGAGACCGCCGGGACGGTAGTAGGCCGCGTGCATCCGCGCCCCCGACACCGCCTCGTAACAGTCGAACAGCGCCTCGCGCTCGCGGAAGGCATAGAGCAGCACCGCCATCGCCCCCACGTCGAGCGCATGCGCGCCGATCCACATCAGGTGGTTCAGGATGCGGGTGATCTCGTCGAACATCACGCGGATGTACTGCGCCCGGAGCGGCACCTCGATGCCGCACATCCGCTCGATCGCCATCACATAGGCGTGCTCGTTGCACATCATCGACACGTAATCGAGCCGATCCATGTAGGGCAACGCCTGCAGATAGGTGCGGGTTTCGGCCAGCTTCTCGGTGGCACGGTGCAGCAGCCCGATGTGCGGGTCGGCACGCTGGATGACTTCGCCATCCATTTCGAGCACCAGACGCAGCACACCGTGAGCCGCCGGGTGCTGCGGCCCGAAGTTGAGGGTGTAGTTCTTGATCTCGGCCATGTTCAGCTCATTGCTCGCGGTTGCCGGTTCCGGCGTAGCCGGGCTCGCGGACGACACGGGGCACGTTTTCCCGCGCTTCGATGGTGACGGGCTGATAGACGACGCGCTTGAGCGTCTCGTCGTAGCGCATCTCGGTGTAGCCCGATACCGGGAAATCCTTGCGGAACGGGTGCCCGATGAAACCGTAGTCGGTGAGGATGCGCCGCAGATCGGGGTGGCCGGAGAAGACGATGCCGAACAGGTCGAAAGCCTCGCGCTCGAACCAGTTGGCACAGGGCCAGATGTCGGTGACGGATTCGATGGCCGGCTGCTCGTCATCGGCGCAGAAGGCGCGCAACCGCATCCGCTGGTTGTGCTGGATGCTGAGCAGTTGCAGCACCACGGCAAAGCGCGGCCCGTCCCAGACGGTGTTGGCGTAGGTGGAATAATCGATGCCGCACAGATCGATCATCACCTCGAAGCCAAGCTCGTTGCGCAGACGCTCGCAGACGACGCGATGGCAGTCGGCGCTGATCTCGATCGTCACCTCGCCCAGCGCGGTGGAAAGCCCCAGAATCCGCTCGCCCAGCACATCCTGCAGGGCGGCCACCAGTTCTTCGTTCGTTCTCATGATCAGCGCGCAATCGTGTAGGTTTCGCGGATCTTGCGCTGCAGCTGGATCACGCCGTAGATCAGCGCCTCGGCCGTCGGCGGACAGCCCGGTACGTAGATGTCGACCGGGACGATGCGATCACAGCCGCGCACCACCGAGTAGGAATAATGGTAGTAGCCGCCGCCATTGGCACAGGAGCCCATCGAGATCACCCAGCGCGGCTCGGGCATCTGGTCGTAGACCTTGCGCAGCGCCGGCGCCATCTTGTTGCACAGCGTGCCGGCCACGATCATCACATCGGAGTGGCGCGGACTGGGCCGGAAGATCACGCCGAAGCGGTCGAGGTCGTAGCGCGAAGCGCCCGCATGCATCATCTCGACAGCACAGCAGGCCAGACCAAAGGTCATCGACCACAGCGAACCCGTTCGGGTCCAGTTGATCAGCTTGTCGAGGTTCGTGGTGACGAACCCCTCGTTCAAAACGCCCTCGATACTCATATCGATCTCTCACCGCAAGACATGCCGCTGGCCCGCAAAGCCGCAAGGCCCGGCAACGCACCCAGAAAAAACGCCCGTTTGCCCGGAGGGTATCCGTGAAGATACCCGGCAAACGGGGTCATTCCCAATCCAGGGCGCCCTTGCCCCATTCGAAGATGAAGCCGACCACGAGAATGGCCAGAAAAACCATCATCGACATGAAGCCAACGAATCCGATCGTACCCAGCGACACCGCCCACGGAAACAGGAAGGCGATTTCCAGGTCGAACAGAATGAAAAGAATCGCTACCAGGTAGTAGCGGATATCCACCTGCATTCGGGCATCACCAAATGCCTCGAAGCCACATTCATACGCGGAGAGTTTTTCCGGGTCGGGTTTGGAGGGACCCAGCAGCTTGCCAATCAGCATCGGGGCGATGCCTACGAAAGCGCCAACAAGGAGGAAGAGCAGAACGGGCAGATAGTTGTTCAGATCCACGATATCTCCTCCGAGCGCAGCAAGCCAGAAAACAAAACCCGGCATCCCGAGCTGATAGCGGGATCGAACCGGATTTCAGGCATTCGTTTCTATGGTGCCGACGGCGAGACTCGAACTCGCACAGCTTTCGCCACTACCCCCTCAAGATAGCGTGTCTACCAATTTCACCACGTCGGCAATCCAGCCATTCTACTGTTTTTCTTGGAAAGGTGCGAGGCTGAACCGATAAATTTTTGCAATGCACCAGCCGCTGCCGACTGGCTGCACCGCAGGCGGCGGCACTTGCTGCGCGCGCGCCGACCGCAGGGGCGTTTCACGCGGACATCTGCGCAAAAACCCCGGGAATGCGCGATGCTTCAGCGCATTCATCCGGGGTACGATGCATGGGGCACGACAAGATCCACACGCATCCCGCCATCGAAACCCGGGCGGCTTCGCTGCAGAGCAGCGCCTCCGGGCTTCGGGACGACAAGAAAGGACTGACCTTTACTTGTTCGCCGAGCCGGCATTGTCCTTGCCGGCGGCCGGCGTGTCCACCGCTGCCGGCGATTTTGCAACACCGGCGGCCGGCCCCTCCGGCACGGCGGCAGAACCACCCTGCGCAGGCGCAGCCGGCACTTCACCCGGCGCCGACGGCACCGAGGAATCGGCCGGCAGCTCCAGCCCGTCCATCAGACTGCTGCCGCCCCCGGTTGCACCGCCCGACGAGCCGCCGCCGGGGTGTGCAAGGAAGGCCAGCGCCAGCGTGCTGGCAAAGAAAACGGTTGCCAGAATGCCGGTGAGACGCGACAGGAAATTGGCCGAGCCGGAGGCACCGAACAGGCTGCCGGAAGAACCGGAGCCGAATGCGGCCCCCATGTCGGCCCCTTTGCCATGCTGCAGCAGAACCAGCAGGATGACACCCAGTGCCGACAGCACCAGCAGGACCAGCGCAACGGTATGGAAGATATCGTTCATCAAATGCCCTTATCAGTCGGCAGCGCCCACGGCTGCGCGGCAGATACCCACGAAGTCATCGGCGATCAGCGATGCACCGCCGATCAGGCCACCATCGACATCGGCGCCTGCAAACAGCTCGGCGGCGTTGGACGCCTTCACTGAACCGCCGTACAGGATACGCACGGATGCCGCAGCCGCATAGCCGCTGGCAGCCAGACGCTCGCGCAGGAAGTTATGGACGGCCTGCGCCTGTTCCGGCGTCGCCGTCAGGCCGGTGCCGATCGCCCAGACCGGTTCGTAGGCCAGCACGAAGGCCGAGGCCGGCTGACGTTCCAGCACCGGCAGCACCGCGTCGAGCTGACGTGCCAGCGACACTTCGGTGTCCCCGGTCTTGCGCTCTTCCAGCGTCTCGCCGATGCAGATCACCGGCACCAGACCGGCATCGATCGCCACCTGCGCCTTGCTGGCCACGACCTCGTCGGTCTCGCCGTAGAGCTGGCGACGCTCGGAGTGGCCGACCAGCACCCAGCGGCATCCGAGATCCTTCAGCATGCCAGAGGACACTTCACCGGTGAAGGCACCATCTTTCTGGTTGGAAAGGTTCTGCGCACCGACCGTGACCGCGGTATCGGACAGCTGCGAAACCGCTTGCGACAGGTAGGGAAATGGCGGGCAGACTGCTACATCAATGGCGTCGAAACCGCTGGCCAACGATGCCCGCAACGAGGACAACAAAGCTTCGTTTGCTGCTGCGCGACCATTCATTTTCCAGTTGCCCATCACCAGCGGGCGACGTTTGCCGTTGGCATTTGATTCTGGCATGACTATTTCTGAAATGAATGAGTAAAAAAAACCGTTCTGGAGGCGGCCTGCGGCAACGACGCGGGCCGAAACCATGCAAAACGGTGGGAACCGGGAAGCCTCCCGAAAAGCCCCTTCCGGACCGACGCATGCTCGGCCAGGACAGACTTCTTCAGTGTTTTCCCTGTGTAACTGGATTCTATCCCTCAAAAAAAACGGGGGTCAAACGAGACCCCCTGCACCCTATCAACTAAGCTGGCCGGCGCCACGTTTTCGTGCTTGGCGCCGTTTGAATCGGCGCCACAACAACATGATGTGCCCCGACAAGCCATAGCAGGTGAACAGCAGGAACAGAATGCTCGGCGGATCGGAAGACACCAGCACCAGCGCCAGCATGATCAGGATCAGCACCATGAAAGGCACGGCGCGGCGCGGATTGAAGTCCTTGAAGGAATAGAAGGGCGAGTTCGACACCATGCTGAGACCGGCGTAGACCGTCATCAGCCAGGCCAGCCAGCCCAGGTCGGCGCCGGTCGACACGATCCAGCGCGCATCACGCCAGTCGGTGGCCACCCAGACCAGACCGGCGACCAGCGCCGCGGCCGCCGGGCTGGGCAGCCCCTGGAAGAAACGCTTGTCGACCACCTTGATATTGGTGTTGAAGCGTGCCAGCCGCAGCGCCGCCCCGGCGACATAGATGAAGGCGGCCAGCCACCCCCACTGCCCCATGCCGGTCAGCGCCCAGGAATAGATCACCAGCGCCGGCGCCGCGCCGAAGGAGATCACATCGGCCAGCGAGTCGTACTGCTCGCCGAAGGCGCTCTGCGTATTGGTCAGCCGCGCCACCCGGCCATCGAGGCTGTCGAGGAACATCGCAAAGAAGATTGCGATCGCCGCGTGCTCGAAGCGGCCGTTCATCGCCATCACGATGGCGTAGAAACCGGCAAAGAGATTGCCGGTGGTGAATAGATTAGGCAGCAAATAAATGGCGCGCCGCCGCATCTGCGGCACTTCCGCGCCGGGCTGTGCAGCCGAGGGCGCCGACGCCTCGGCAGCCGCCCTGCCCTGCTGCAGACGCTCGGCGGCCAGACGGCGCTGGCGACGCAGCCGGAAATGCCGGACCGGTGCCTCGCTGGCACCGCCTGCGGCGGGTGCGTCCTCTTGCTTCATCGGAGGCTCATTCATCAATCGTGTTTCCCACAGACGCCGGTCAGCTCTGCTCATAAGGCCGCTCGCGCAGCCATTTGGTCATGATCCATTTTTCGCCGCGGATGACCGGCATCCCGGCGTGCAGACAACGGGGGTCCAGTTCGCCGTCGGCGTTCTGATACTCGAAGTAGACGGCCGAGCCCCGAACCGGCTTGACCGACAGATCGAGGTCCGGGAAGTGCGTATCGCCGCCTTCCTCGACATCGTTCAGGTACATCACCAGCGTGGCGACACGCTGCCCGCCCACCTGCGTCAGCACCCGGGTGCCGGCATCGGCCGGATCGAAGAAATCCTGGTGCGCGAGGTATTCGCCGCCGATGCCATAGTGCAGCATCTGCAGCGGCTCGCCGCGATTGACGGGCACGCCGGTCAGATCGGCGATCCGGGCCTCGATGCGCTGGATCAGATCGTTCTCGCCGCGCTCGAAATGGCTGCCCTCGCTCTTGCGCACGTTGCTTTCATAGCTGCTGCCGCTTTCCCGGTCGACCACTTCGGAGCGTTTCATCCGCCCGGCCGACCACTGGATCAATTGATCGCATTCCTCATCGGACAGCAGGCCACGAATCAGCGCCACGTTCGGGTCGAGCAGCACGAAAGCCAGTTCCACGTCGCGGTCGTGCACGCGGAAACGGGTCTGGGTCGGGATGCGGATCGGCGAGGCACGGTAGCCGGGCGCCAGCAGACCCTGGGCCTGGGGCGAGCCCTTCAGCCGCGCGCTCATCGCCGCGATGATGCTGACGGCGTGCTGAGAGAACAGCGGCTCGAAGCCGTTGTCGATCATGATGCGCACCAGATCGGGCTGCGCGCAGCCACGCATCACGTTGGAGGTGATCCAATCCTGCCAGCTGTCGGGCAGATGGACATGCCCGGACCCGGCCCGGGCCACCTGCTCGGAGAGTGTCGATTTATCGCTCATAGCTCCGGTACGATACGCCGG
>JBHADS010000562.1:0-4040 GCA_041855185.1 Lautropia sp.
GCACGCAGCGCCGCCGCCTGGGCGCCGGCAACCCGGTAGTACACATACAGTTCATCCGTAGCCGCTGCGACCGGCGTCGAGGCAGGCCCGGGCTGTCCGGCGGCCGGATCGCGGGGCGGGGAACTGCCCGAGCGGTCGGCACGGTGCGCACGGACGGCCGACGCGATGCGGGGTGTCTCCTCAGACATCGGGGAAGGGGTAGGGCAGTTGCAGCAGGCCGATGGCGGCATCACCGATCAGCATGCTGGTGGCGATCATGCCCGGTCCCTGCAAGGGAATGCCGATGGCATCGATGCGCGCCTCGAACAGCAGCAGGTAGCGCTTGCAGCTCAGCTCCAGGGGTTCGACCGGGCCGTCTCCGTCCGAACGTTCGATGCGCTGCGCGACTTCGTGCTCACGGCCGCCCGACAGACTGACGGCCTGCACCACCAGCCCGATCGGCGTCCCGTCATAAGCCAGGACATCGGTGCCGGGCAGGGGCAACTGACCGCTGCACAGCCCGGTGAACATCCGGCGCTTCTGCTTGCCCAGATACTTGCTGCGGGCAACGATCTCCTGCCCCGGATAGCAGCCTTTCTTGAAACTGACGCCGTCGACCAGATCGAGGTTGACCATCTGCGGCACGAACAGTTCCTGGATCGGGGCGCTGATCCAGGGCACGCCGCTGGCGACTTCCAGCTGCTGCCAGTCATTGGGCGCATAGCGATAGTGCAGCATCCCGTCGTCGGCGGCGCGCTCGGCCAGCACCTCGGGGGGCACGATCAGCAGACAGCGCGACAGCCGGTGTTCGGCACCGATGCGGCGCCGTGCCGTCGTGGTCAGCAGCGCCTCGGTGGTGGGGGCAAGCTGCACGTCCGGCATCGCTGCCGCGATCACCCCCTCGTGCGCGCCGGGCAGCGGGGCCAGCGCGTCATCGAGCGTGCCGACGAAACCCAGCAGCAGATGGCGGGCGCTGACATCCTCGACACGGACCTTGGCGCGCAGCACGTACATGCTCAGGCGCTTGGCGATCGAGGCCGCGATGTCGCGGGCGCACAGCAGCCAGAAGGCGGGCTCGTCGGCCACTGCTTCCGCGTCCTCGGCCGGGGGCGAGGAATCCTCGGTCGGCCCGGCCTTCGGCGCCGCCGGCTGGTCCTGGCGGATCACCCAGAAGGTGGCCAGCAGCCGGCCCTTCGGGCTGCAGTATCCGGCCAGACGCAGCTCCCCATTGCGCAGCGAAGCGACATCCTGGGTGAGCTGGTTCTGAAGGAAACTGCCGGCATCCTTGCCCTGGACCTTCAGGACGCCCAGATGCTCCAGCACCGCGTAGGGCAGTGCCTGCACATCGAAAGCCGAAGCGGAGGATGAGGGTTTGCTGGGATTGAACGATGGAGCGGACATAAGGAGGAAGCGCTGAGCATGGGGCGGCACGGTCTGGCGCGACGATCGGCGACGCGCCCGGAGGAAGGGGCGGCGCTCGGGCGCTGCGGCGAGCCGGCTTTGCTGCTGCGGCCGCTGGCCGGCGACCCGGGTCTGGCGTTGGCTTGGAGACAGCGCTCGACGGGCACGATAAAGACCATGCAAAGCGCTATGTATATCATAGGACGTGCTGACGAATCATTCTTTCCTGAAAATGCGTGTGATCGCTCGAATCCTGGTGTTGATACTGTCGCTTGCCCTGCTGGCAGCCGGCTGGCAATGGTGGAGCTACGGCCACCGTCCTCTGGTGAAGGAGGGGACCGAGGTCTCCTTCGAGGTGCCACGGGGGCAGGCCGCCAGCCAGCTGGCCCCGGTGCTGAACGCGGCCGGGGTCGAGGTCTCCGACTGGACACTGGCGCTGGCGCTGCGCCTGCGCGGAGACGGCGCCCGCATCAAGGCCGGTCGCTACACCATTGCCGGTCCGGCCACGTTGCAGGAGGTGCTCGGGCACCTGGTGGCCGGACAGGTCGAGAAGGGCAAGCTGCTGACCCTGATCGACGGCTGGAACTTCCGGGAGGTGCGCGCCGCACTCCGCAAGGCGCCCGATCTGGTCGACACCCTGTCGGCGCTCAGCGACGAGGCGCTGATGACGCAGCTGGGAGCGCCCAAGGGCATGCTGCCGGAAGGACGCTTTGCGCCGGACACCTATGAATACCGGCCGGGCAGCACCGATTTCGAGCTGCTGAAGCGGGCTTTCGTGCTGCAGCAGCAGCGCCTGGCGGCGGCCTGGGAGAGCCGCCAGCCCGATCTGAGACTGAAGTCGCCCGACGAGCTGCTGGTACTCGCCTCGATCGTCGAGAAGGAAACCGGCCGGGATGCCGACCGGGAGATGGTGGCTTCGGTCTTTCACAATCGGCTGCGGGTCGGCATGCCGCTGCAGAGCGATCCCACCACCATCTACGGGCTGGGCGAGGGCTTCGATGGCAATCTGCGCCGCAAGGATCTGCGCCATCCCTCGCCCTACAACACCTATGTGCATCGCGGGCTGCCCCCGGCGCCGATCTCGATGCCCAGCCGACGGGCCTTGGCGGCCACGGCCAATCCCGCCCGCTCCGAGCATTTCTATTTCGTGGCCCGCGGTGACGGCAGCTCCGAGTTTTCCAGGGATCTGGCCAGTCACAACCGGGCCGTCAATCGTTTTCAGCGTCGTCAGGGCGGGCAGGGCGAACTGTCCGGCCCCGGGACCGGCGCGGTGGAGGCCAAACCATGAAGGCAGGCTGTTTCATCAGCTTCGAGGGGATCGATGGCGCCGGCAAGAGCACGCATCTGCAGGCCTGCGTCGACTGGCTCGAATCCCGGGGGCAACGGGTGGTGTTGACCCGGGAGCCGGGCGGCAGCGAGCTGGCCGAGGCGATCCGGCACTGGCTGCTGTCGCATGAGATGAGCGTGCAGACCGAGGCGCTGCTCGCCTTTGCCGCCCGCAGCGACCATCTGGCCCGGGTGATCCGTCCGGCGCTGGCCGACGGCGCCTGGGTGGTCTGCGACCGCTTCACCGATTCGACCTTCGCCTATCAGGGACCGAACCTCGGTGCCGAGCGCGAGCAGCTGGCGGTGCTGGAGCAATGGCTGCATGGAGATCTGCAGCCGGCGCGCACCTATTACTTCGATCTGCCGCCGGCGGTGGCTGCCGAGCGCCGTGCCGCCGTGCGCGAGGCCGACCGTTTCGAGGCCCGCGACATTGCGTATTTCGAGCAGGTCCGCAGCGCCTATCGGCAGCGCATCGAAGCCGACCCCGGGCGCTTCCTGATTCTCGACAGTCGCCAGAGCCGGGAAGCGATCGCCCAGACGCTGCTGGCGGATCTGGACGCGCTGTTCCAGCGCTGGAGCGCCACTGAGCCCGGACAGCCATGTCGACCCTGATGCCGATCTTCGAGAGCCAGCAGCAGGTGCTGCGGCAACTGCTGGGCGAAGGCGAGGGGCTGCACCATGCGCTGCTGCTGCAGGGGCTGCCGGGTATCGGCAAAGCGGCCTTTGCGCGCGCGCTGGCCCAGGGGCTGCTCTGCGAGCAGCGCACCGGAACGCAGGATGCTGCCGCCTGTGGCCATTGCCCGGCGTGCCGCTGGTTCCTGGCCGGCAACCACCCGGATTTCAGGCTGTTGGAGCGCGAGATCAGCGATACGAAGTCGGCCCGCGCCAAGGAGGGGGCGCAGCCCGCACGGGCCTGGGAGATCTCGATCGATCAGGTCCGGGCGCTCGACAGCTTCATCACCAGCACCAGCGCCCGGGGCCATGCCCGGGTCGTGCTGATCGATCCAGCCGACACGCTGAGCACCCCGGCCGCCAACGCGCTCTTGAAGATGCTGGAAGAGCCGGGGCAGCGCACCTTCTTCCTGCTGCTGACGCACGAACCTTCGGCGCTGCCGCCCACGGTACGCTCACGCTGCCGGCAGGTGACGGTGCCCAGCCCCGATCCCGACGAGGCCAGGCGCTGGCTGCAGGCCGAAAGCGGCATCGACGCGGCCGAGGCGACACGGCTGCTGGCCTGGTCGGGCATGGCACCGTTGCATGCCCGCGAACTCGCCGACCCCGCACACCTGACCGTCCATCGGACGTTGCTGGAGTCGATCAGCGCGCTGCCCGAC
>JBHADS010000563.1:0-6287 GCA_041855185.1 Lautropia sp.
CTTGGCAATTCCCCATTCGCTCATCAGCGACGGCGCGATATAGCCGATGGCAGCCGTATCGAAACCATCGAGCAGCACGATCAGAAAACACAGCGCAAAAACCAGCCACTGATAGGCCCCGAAAGGATGGGCATCGAGCAACGCCTGGACATCGGTCTGCCGGGCCTGTTCTGTCATGTCTGCACTCCAGGATAGTCGGTCAAGGCAAAGCCGGCATTATGAAGCAGCCGGCCACCATCGAGCGCCGCCCCTTCCGCACCTTGACCGATCCATCGCGCATTGACTAGACTTGTCGGCGCTTCTGGTTCCACACGGAATTTGCCGGCGCGATGCGCCCGGCAGCTCAGGGAATCCAGCCATGCCCAGCCCCCTCGGCCATGCCGACGCAGGCACGGACATGGCGTCGAAATGGAACTGCCCCCGCAACTGTAAGCAGGGAGCGGGTTTTCGGAAAAACACTTTTCGGAAAACCACTGGACGCAACCCGTCCGGGAAGGTGAAAACCCGCGTCGAACTGCCAGTCAGGATACCTGCCAGAGCCACGTTGATCGTTCATGGCCGGCGGGGTGTCCGGAGATGTGAGCAAGCCTTGCAGCCGCCCGGCTGCGTGGGCAGCAGAACCCGGCCGCCACCCGAAGGCAGCGCCGCCAGACCGCTGATCCGGGGCTTTCCCACCTCATCCCTCTCACTGCCGACGGCCTTCACCGGCCGATGACGCGGGTGTCGTCGCGCCTCGAAGGAGAGAGTTTCATGCTGTTTCGGCGATTTTCACTGAGCGCTGCGCTGGCGCTGGGCTTCTGCGCTTCGGCACAGGCCACCGATTACCCGTTGACCGTGGAGAACTGCGGTCACAGCCTGCGCTTCGAGCAGGCGCCCGCGTCCATCGTCACCGTCGGCCAGGCCGGCACCGAGATGCTGTATGCGCTGGGCCTGGGTGACAAGGTGGTGGGCACTTCGGTGTGGTTCAACCCGGTGCTGCCGCAGTTCAAGGCGATCAACGACAAGGTGCCCCGCCTGGCCGACAACGACCCGAGCTTCGAGGCGGTCATCAACAAACGACCGGGTCTGGTGGTCTCGCAGTTCGAATGGCAGATCGGCCAGGAAGGCGTTATCGGCACCCGCGAGCAGTTCCACGAGCTGAAGATCCCGACCTATCTGATGCCCTCCGATTGCGAAGGCAAGGACAATCTGATCGGCGCCGATGGCACCCGGACGCGGCCCTACGACATCGAGGCGCTGTACAAGAGCGTCCGGCAACTGGCCGAGATCTTCGATGTCGAAGCCTCCGGTCAGGCGCTGGTCGAGGATCTGAAGGCGCGTCAGGCCAAGGCCACCGCCCAGGTCAAGGCCGCCGGCATCAAGGATCTGTCGGCCGCCGTCTGGTTCTCCAGCGCCGACATGGACATCGATCCCTACATGGCAGGCGAGCAGGGCGTGGCAGGCTACATGCTGCGCGAGCTGGGGCTGCGCAACGTGATCACCTCGGCCGAGGAATGGCCGACCGTCGGCTGGGAGCGCATCGCGAAAGCCAATCCCACCATTCTGGTGATCGCCCGGATGGATCGGCGTCGCTTCCCTGCCGATGATCATCAGAAGAAGCTGGCCTTCCTCAAGAGCGATCCCGTGACCCGGCACATGGATGCCGTCAGGAACGACCGGATCGCGATCGTCGATGCCGACGCCCTGCAAGCCTCGATCCGCATCGCCGATGGCATGGAGCAGATTGCCGAGACCGTCATGAAGATCCGGCCGGCCCGCTGAGCAGGAGCCGCCGACACCGCATGCCTGCCCGATCGTCACTGCCCGCCACCGCACTGCTCGGCACGGCCGGCGTCTGCCTGCTGGCGCTCGCCATCGTGCTGGGCACGGCCATCGGCGAGACCTCCATCCCGCTCCGTACCGTCTACGAGGTACTGAGCAACCAGCTGCTGGGCACCCGATACCCGGTCGATGCGCTGGACCAGGGCATCGTCTGGAACTACCGGCTGACCCGGGCCATCGTCGCCGCCGGCTGCGGTGCCGGTCTGGCCGTCTCGGGCGTGATCCTGCAATCGATGCTGCGCAACGCCCTGGCCGACCCCTATCTGCTCGGCATCTCGGCCGGCGCCTCCACGGGTGCCGTGCTGGTCGCCGTCGTCGGGCTGGGCGCCGGCGCCCTGTCGATGACCACGGGCGCCTTCGTCGGTGCCCTCACCGCCTTCCTGCTGGTGACGCTGCTGGCCCACGCTGCCGGCGGTGGCGGCCTGCGCAACCACGGGCAGATCATCCTGGCGGGCATCGCCGGCTCGCAGCTCTTCAACGCGCTCACCTCGCTGATCATCACCAAATCCGGCAGCGCCGAACAGGCGCGCGGCATCATGTTCTGGCTGCTGGGCAATCTCAGCGGCGTCCGCTGGTCCGATGTCGGACTGAGCAGCGGCTTCGCCTGTTTCGGCATTCTCATCTGCTGCCTGCACGCCAGGGCGCTGGACGCCTTCACCTTCGGCACCGAATCGGCCGCCTCGCTGGGCGTTTCCGTCCGGCGGGTCCAGGCCAGCCTGCTGCTGGTCTCGGCCCTGATCACCGCCGTGATGGTGTCGATCGTCGGCGCCATCGGTTTCGTCGGTCTGGTGATTCCACACGTGAGCCGGATGCTGGTCGGCGTGCGCCATCGCCGGCTGCTGCCGGTCAGTGCGCTGATCGGCGCGGTCTTCCTGATCGCAGCCGATGTGATCTCGCGCACCCTGGTCAGCGGCCAGGTGCTGCCGATCGGTGTCGTGACCGCCCTGGTGGGCGCCCCCGCCTTTGCCCTGATCCTGCTGCGCAACCGTCAGGGGGTGCGATGAGCACATCGCCCCTTCCCCCACCCGACACCGTGCTCGAAGCCCGGGCGATCAGCTGGCATGTCCGCCGCACCCCGATCGTCGAACAGGTGTCGGTCAGCATCCATCGTGGAGAAATGCTGGGCCTGATCGGCCCGAACGGTTCGGGCAAGTCCACCTTGCTGCGCCTGCTGGCCGGCCTGCTGCCCCCCTCCACCGGCTCGGTCCACATCCACGGCCAGCCGATGCACCGGCTGAACCGACGCCAGTTGGCCCACCGGCTGACCCTGGTTTCGCAGACTGCCGACACGCTCGATGCGATCACGGTCCGGGATGCCGTCGAGCTGGGGCGCACCCCCTGGCTGGGTGCCCTGCAGCGCTGGTCCGAGCAGGACGAACGGATCGTGCAGCAGGCGCTCGCCGCCGTCGAGATGGAGCACTTCGCCCAGCGGATCTGGTCCGAGCTGTCGGGAGGCGAGCGCCAGCGCGTGCACATCGCTCGCGCACTGGCGCAGCAGACCGAGATCCTGCTGCTGGACGAACCCACCAACCACCTCGACATCCAGCACCAGCTCGCGCTGATGGAGCTGGTCCGCCGGCTTCCGGGCACCAAGGTGATGGCGATCCATGATCTGAACCAGGCACTGCGCTGCGATCGTCTGCTGGTCATGGAGCGCGGCCGTCTGGTCGCTGCCGGCCTGCCCGAGCGCATCCTTCAGGCCGAGCTGCTGCAGCGCGTCTTCCGGGTCCGGGTGCACGAGCTGCTCGATCCCCACGATGGCGCCCGCGTGCTCCGCTTTGCGCCGCTCGACGGCTGAGTCCACTGCGCTCCCCGTCCCCCATCGACAGACGCCCCCGCCCTGCACAGGACATCAGGAGCTGATCGCCCCGGCGCCCCGCTCCGCCGCCCGCGAAACCATGAAACCACTGAAATCCACGGAATGAAAGCAACCGCCATGACGACCCTGTCCCCCCTGCCTCACCCCGCTCACATACCTGCCCGGAGTCTGCTGTGCCGGACGGGCATCACACTCGCCCTGCTGGCCTCGACCGCCCTGCTGCCCGCCCCGAGCCATGCCGAGACCCATCTGGTCAGGATGCTGAACCGCAACAGCACCGGCTCGATGGTCTACGAACCCGATTTTCTGAAGATAAAGCCTGGCGATCGCGTCAAGTTCCTGGCCAGCAGCAACGGCCATGATGCCGTCTCGATCGCGGGCATGGCCCCCGCAGGCGCCAAACCCTTCAAAGGCAGGATCAATGAGGAGATCGAGGTCCACTTCGAACATCCCGGCCTCTACGGCGTCAAATGCCTGCCCCACTACGCAATGGGCATGGTCATGCTGATCCAGGTCGGCGAGGCTGATCCCAGACAGCTGCAGATACCGGCCGAAGTCCCCGAACGCGCCCGCAAGCGCTTCACCGGGATCGTCGAGCGTACCAGTGCCCAGCATGCACGATCAGCAGACAACGGAGTCCATCTCCCTTGAAAACCGCCGATCCGTCATCATCTCTGCAAAAGACATACGCACGCGCCGGGTTCTGCCCGCCCCACCCGGTGCGGCCCGTACCATGTTCCCAGACACACGTGGTGCGTGCACCAGCGCCCGCCGCGCTGCGGCGAATCTTTCTTGCACCGGCCCTGCCGCACTTCTCCGAACCCTTCTTCTGCGCAGACGACCATGACGGAACAGGACATCAAAGCCACCCTCACCATCAGTCTGCTGGCTGCCTACGCAGACAGCAACAAGCACGACCGCGAACGCGACGAGATCCGGCGCATCGCCGAAGGGCTCGCCAGTTCGACCGAGATCAACCTCGCCTCGCTCTACCAGGACGTACTGTTCAAGCGCACCAATCTGGAAGTCGCCGCCCGGCAGCTTCAGAGCGAGGAGGCCCGTCAGCTCGCCTATGAGATGGCCGTCTGTGTCTGTGACGCCGACGGCAGTACCAGCGATCGTGAGCTGGCGTTCCTGAAAGAGCTGCGCCAGACCCTGGGACTGGAGGCCGGCTTCGCCCAGCAGACCCTCGACGAGACCGCTGCCGTCGCCGACGCGCCGCTGGCGAGTGGCACCGCCTCGCCCGCCGCCTCCGGCCGCACGCCGGAAGCTGCCGCCCCCTTCCCCGCGTCGGCTCCGGCAACGACCTCCGCCACGGCGGGCGCTGCCACGGCCGCTGGCGCAGCGGCCACGCTGGCCAGCGAAGCCGATCTGTTCGGCCGATCGGCCGGCCGCCCCGACCTGGGCCTGCAGACATCCTTCCCGGTCGGCGTCCCCGCCGGCACGCAGCAGTCGGCGAACAGCGCCCCCCAAGCTGCGCGGGAGGCCGGCTCTGCCGTGCAAACGGGCGTCGGCGCGCAGCGTCCCAGCACCCTGAGCCGCGAGGAGATCGACAGCAAGATCCTGCGCGCCTCGATCACCAACGGCGCCATCGAGCTGCTGCCCGAGTCGCTGTCGACGATGGCGATCATCCCGCTGCAGATGCGTCTGGTCTATCAGATCGGCGAAAGCTACGGCTACAGCCTGGACAAAGGCCACATCCGCGACTTTCTCGCCACGGTCGGTCTCGGCATGACCTCGCAGTATCTGGAACAGGCGGGCCGCAAACTGCTGGCCGGCCTGCTCGGCAAGAAGCGCAGCAAAGGAATGCTGGGCAAGGTCGGCAAGCAGGCGGTCAGCTCCGGCATGAGCTTTGCCGCCACCTATGCGCTCGGTCACGTCGCCAACCAGTACTATGCCGGCGGTCGCACCCTGTCGACCCAGATGCTGAAGAACACCTACAACCACATCCTCGGCAAAGGCCAGCAGCTGCACCAGCAATACCTGCCGCAGATGCAGGCCGAAGCGCAGACCCTGGATGCGGGCAGGATCATGGCGATGGTGCGCGGCAACGGCTGAGCGACGACCTCGTGAGCGTCGGCAGTATTTCTGCCGGCCCCGCCTTGGTTACGCGGCATATTTTTCAAATTCTGATGTAGATTTCTGAAGGTGCTGCACAGAATCCCGCCCGCACGCGCTCCGGTCCTCCGGGGCGACGAAGCGGGTGCTCCTGGGCAGCCCTGCGCCCCTTATCGACACCGGCGCGACGGCCATCGACCGTCAAAGATCACATTGAGATCAGACGACAGGCGCTGTCCCGCCGATGCGGGCGGCTGGCTTGCGTCGGCTCCCTATCAACGAGGATTTGGACATGAAAGTAACCAGTTTCGGCGAAGTTCTTTGGGATGACTTCCCCAGCGGCAAGGTTCTGGGCGGAGCACCACTCAATGTCCTTGTCCGCCTGCGTTCCCTGGGCGCCGAATGCAGCATCATCAGCAGCCGTGGCGACGACCCGGACGGTGAGGAACTGCAGCGCCAGATCGAGGAGCACCAGGTCTCGACCAAGCTGCTGCAACTGTGCAAGGAGCAGGCCACCAGCCTCGTCAAGGTCAAGGTCAACGACCAGGGGGTCGCCACCTACGACATCCTCTACCCCTGCGCCTGGGAC
>JBHADS010000564.1:0-3182 GCA_041855185.1 Lautropia sp.
CATCGCCTGCATCCCGTCGGCGCAGACGATCACGCCGACGGCGCGACCGTCCAGATAGGGGCGCTCGTCGGTGCGCAGGGCCTCGATGAAATCGATGGCATTCTTGACATGGCCCGAGACGCCGCTGTGATAGGAGGGCGTGCCGATGATCACCCCGTCGGCTTCGCGCAGACTCTCGATCAGCACCTTGGCACGATCGCTGAAATCGACGGCACCCGGATCATAGAGTTCCAGCGGCAGCTCGGCATTGCCGATCAGCTTGGTCCGACAACCCATGCGGCCCGCATACTCGAGCGCAATCGTCAGGGCGCGTTCGGTGATCGAGTTGGGGCGGATCGAGCCGCCAAGAGCGACGATCAAAGGGCGGTGTGCCATGGGGCAGATTCTCCGTGACAGATGATGGTTGCCTCTGATTCTAGCCGCTGCCATGCGCCGCGCACGACAGTGGGCGAGGCGCGCCGTCGCAAACCCGGGCATTCCCTAGATCCGTGCAGGTCTGCGGGGCTCGGGGCACGCCGTGCAAAGCGCTCGCCTTGCAGAATCCCGGATGGCTTCAAGGGGCGGGCACCACGCCCATGCGCGCTGCCGGCATGGACTCAGGCACCGACGACGCTGAAGACGAAGCGGATGTGGTGCTGATAGGTCTGGCCGGGTTGCAGGATCGCGCGGCCCTGGCTGGGGCTGTCGGGCGGGTACTGGCTTTCGAGCGCGATGCCGGCGTTGTTGGCATAGTGGCTGCCGTCGCGCTTCTCGATGCCGGCCAGCGCCTGACCGGTGTAGATGTGCAGGGCCGGCTGGTCGCTGAACACCTGCATGCGCACCTGCTGGTCGGCCGAGCGCAATTCCGCCGCCAGACGCAGCCGACCCTCGTTGTCCAGCAGAAAGCTGTGGTCATAGCCGTGGGTGGGGCGCTGCTCGGGGTCGCGCAGGTAATCGCGTGACAGCAGCTTGATGGTCCGGAAATCGAAGCCCGTGCCCGCCACCGGCTGCGGTGGCAGTTCGGGGATGCCGTCGGCAGCCACCGGCTGGTAGCGGTCGGCATCGATGCGCAGATACTGGTCCAGACCGTTGTCGAGATCGCCGCCGTTCAGATTGAAATAGGCGTGGTTGGTCAGACTGCAGGGACCGGGGGCGTCGGCACGGGCGCGGTAGCTGATGCTGAGCCCGTTGTCCTCCTCGAGCCGATAGCAGACCCAGGCATCCATCCGGCCGGGAAAGCCCTGGTCGCCGGCCGGGCTGTGCAACGCCAGCGTGATCTGCCGGGCATCGCTTTCATCGGGCAGCAGCTGCCAGAGCCGGCGCGAGAAGCCCTGGCTGCCACCGTGCAGGCAATGCGGCGGATGATTGATGTCGAGCTGATGCGCCTGAAAGCGGCCGAAGGCGATCCGGCCTGCGTAGCGGCCGATACTGGCGCCGAAATAGGCGCCGCCAGCCAGCATCGCCGCCAGATCGCGGCTGCCCAGCAGCACTTCGCGCAGGCTGCCATCCGGCAGCGGCAGCTGGCAGGAGGTCCAGGTCGCCCCCAGCGGGTTGATGCCGACGCGCATCCCGCGCCCGTTCGTGAGTACCAGGTCTGCGGGCGCTGTCAGGTGATCGGAAGGACTCATGAGATCGGGGATGGGGTAGGGGGGCGGGGCGTGTCCGCCCCGGGCTGAACGGCCTCAGGCGCGGACGTGGGCGCCGGTTTCCGCCTTGCATTCGTGGATCTCGGCCTTCAGGCCGCTGCGGGCCGGGTACTGGGTCTCGACCGCGGCACGTACCGCCGCCACCTGCGCATCCGGCACCAGCGCCACCACGCAGCCCCCGAAGCCGCCTCCCGTCATCCGGGCGCCACCCTGCGGGCCGACGACGGCGGAGACGATCTCGACCAGCGCATCGATGGGGGGCACGGTGATCTCGAAATCATCGCGCATCGAGGCATGGCTTTCGGCCATCAGCCGGCCCATCGTGCCGATGTCGCCGGCGGCCAGCGCATCGGCGGCGGCCTGCGTGCGGGCGTTCTCGGTGATGACGTGGCGGGCGCGCCGGAACACGAGCGGATCGAGCCGGGCCTGTTCGGCCAGCAGCTCGTCGAGGCTCACGTCGCGCAGCGCTTTGCGCCCGAAATGGGCGGCGGCCGCTTCGCACTGGCTGCGGCGGGTGTTGTACTCGCTGCCGACCAGACCGCGCTTGACCTTGGAATCGATGATCATCACCGTCAGCCCATCCGGCAGCGGAACGGCGCGGGTGTCGAGGCTGCGGCAGTCGATCAGCAGCGCATGATCCTTTTCGCCCAGCGCCGAGATGAACTGATCCATGATGCCGCAGCGGCAGCCGACGAACGCGTTCTCGGCCTGCTGGCCGAGCAGGGCGATGTCGCGCAGGGAGGTGTCCAGCCCGTAGAGGGTCTGCAGCACCTTGCCGATCGCCACTTCGAGCGAGGCAGAGGAGCTGAGCCCGGCACCCTGGGGCACGTCGCCGCTGATCACCATGTCGAAGCCGTGCGGCAAGGGGCCGTAGCGCTGGATGAACACATCGACCACGCCCCGGACGTAGTTGGCCCAGGCGATATCGCTGTGCGCCGGACGTGCATCGGCCGGGAACTGGTCACGCTCCAGCCCGTAGTCGGCGGCCAGCACCTGAATCATCCGGTCGGCACGTGGGGCGACGGCCGCTTCGGTGGCGAAGTTGATCGCGCAGGGCAGCACGAACCCGTCGTTGTAGTCGGTGTGTTCGCCGATCAGATTGACGCGGCCGGGCGCCCGGACGACGAACTGGGGCGTGACACCCAGCTGCTGGGTCAGCAGGGCGGCGGTATCCTGGATCGTGCTCATTGAGAAGCCTCGTTGTAATGGATGTCGGACAGGGCGCGCAGCCGTTCGGCCGCCTGCTCGGCCGTCAGATCGCGCTGCACCTCGGCGAACATCTCGTAGCCGACCATGAACTTGCGGACCGTGGCCGAGCGCAGCAGTGGCGGATAGAAATGCGCGTGGCACTGCCAGTGTGCGCAATCCTGCTGGTCGAAGGGCGCGCCATGCCAACCCATCGAGTAGGGAAAACTGGTGTGGAACAGGTTGTCGTAGCGGCTGGTGAGCTTCTTCAGCACCACGGCCAGATCGGCGCGCTGCTCGGCGCTGGCCTCGGTCAGCCGGGGCAGCGCCGCCTTGGGCAGCAGCAGCGTCTCGAAGGGCCAGACCGCCCAG
>JBHADS010000565.1:0-3373 GCA_041855185.1 Lautropia sp.
AAGGTCTGGGCCGGGGTGGCGCCCAGCGTGCCGGCCGCTTCCTCGACTTCATGCCCCAGGTCTTCGAGCACCGGCTGCACGGTGCGGACGATGAAGGGGATGCTGGTGAAGATCATGGCGATCACCAGCCCGGGGTAGGCGTAGGCGATCTTGATGCCCCAGGGCGCAAAGAGCTGGCCGATCCAGCCGCCCGGCGCCAGCAGAGTGGCCAGCGTCAGGCCGGCCACGGCGGTGGGCAGGGCAAAGGGCAGGTCGATCAGGCTGTCGAGCAGTCGCCGCCCCGGAAACTCGTAGCGGGTCAGCACCCAGGCCAGCAGCAGGCCGATCAGCGACACGGCCACGGTCGAGAGCAGCGCGCCGCTGAGGGTGACGCGGTAGCTGGCGACCACGCGCGGGTCGGAAATCGCCTGCCAGTACTGGGCCCAGCCCATGTCGGCGGCGTGGAACAGCAGGGCCGCCAGCGGAATCAGCACCACCAGGTGCAGGTAGAGCACGCTGATGCCGAAGCTCAGCCCGAAGCCGGGCAGGATCGGCGGGCTTTCAAAAAAAGAGGATCTTCTCACAACCCGAAATCAGCGCTTGCGGCTGGCCAGCAGTTGATCCAGCGTGCCGCCACTGGCGAAGTGGGTCTTCTGGATGGCATCCCAGCCGCCCTGCAGGGTGCCGGGGTCCACCAGGCGGGCACGGACGAAACGTCCGGCGTTGGCTGCCGCCACTTCGGGGTTGTGGACGCGCAGGTTGTGCTCGGCCAGCAGCTGCTGGACTTCCTTGGAATACTGGAAGTCCAGATAGGCTTTGGCGACGGCCCGGGTGCCTTTGGCATCGACCACCTTGTCGACGAGGGCGACCGGAAACTCGGCCAGTACGCTGACGGGCGGCACCACCAGCTCGAAGCCCTGGGCCTTGAATTCGTCGCCGGCGATGATGTTCTTGATCTCGGACTCGAAGGTCAGCAGCACGTCGCCCTGGCCATGCTGGGCAAAGGCCACGGTGGCGCCCCGGCCGCCGGTGGGGAAGTTCTCGACGTTGCCGAGGAAGCTGCCGATGAAGTTGCGCACGGCCTCTTCATCGCCCGCGAATTTCTCGGTGGCGAAGATCCAGGCGCCCAGGTAGGAGTAGCGTGCGTTGCCCGAGGTCTTGGGGTTCGGGAAGACGAGCTTCACGTCGCTGCGGGCCAGATCGTCCCAGTTCCGGATGTTCTTGGGGTTGCCCTTGCGCACCATGAAGGCGATGGTGCTGTAGTAGGGCGAGCTGTTGTTGGGGAACTGCTGCTGCCAGTTCTGCGCCACGAGCTTGCGGCGGGCCAGGATGTCGACATCGGTCACTTGATTGAAGGTGACGGTATCGGCCTTCTTGCCCTGGATGATGTCCTGCGCCTGACGCGAGGTGCCGCCGAAGGACTGGTCGATCTTCAGGGTGGCGCCGGTCTGCTTTTTCCAGTGTTCGATGAACAGCGGATTGATGCGGGAGAAGAGTTCACGCCCGACATCATAGGTGGCGTTCATGATCGTCTGCTCCTGGGGCGCGTCGGCGGTGTGGCCGAGCATCGGCAGACCGAGGCCCAGGCTGGCGGCGCTCAGGCTCAGAAAGCGGATCAGGGCTCGGCGGGAGACAAGCGGATAGGTCATGGCGTCGGTGTCAGGAAAGAAAAGAGAGATGCGCGGCCGGCTGCGCTCGGCAGCCGTGGCCTCTGGCGGATGTGCCGGGCGCAAGGGCGGTGGATAGCACGGATATGGGCGCGGATCATGGCAGGAAGGCTGGGGAGGAGCAACGATCGAATGGTGTCGTGCTTATGCGGGGAATGCATAAGGAGGGGGCTGAGCTGCGCGAGTTGCACCGGGATCGGTCTGCGTGGGTGCGCACCGGGTTCCGCGCGAGATCGGCAGGGGGAGCGGGCATCCTCCTCGGGACCTCCGCAGGCGGAAAAGGTTCCCTGCGGGGACACCCGCTCCCCCTGCGGGCCGTGCTGGGGTGAAGATGGCAGGGCTGCGCGAGTATGCACCGGGAACGGTCTGCGCGGGCGTGCACCGGGTTCCGCGCGAGATCGGCAGGGGGAGCGGGCATCCTCCTCGGGACCTCCGCAGGCGGCAAGGCGTTCTCGGCCGACGCCGCTTAGCCCGGTGAGGGGAGTGGGAGAGAACTGGACGATCGTCCAATGGCGGGTCTATACTGGACAATCGTCCAATCTGCTGCGGGTGATCGATGTCTGTCAGTGCGCGTGCGTCTTTTCTGGAGGCCGGGATGCGGTTGTATCCGGAGCTGGGCTATCACCGGTTGTCGGTCCGGGCGCTGGCGGCCGAGGCGGGGCTGAGTTCGGGGATGTTCCACCATCTGTTCGACAGCAAGGATGCGTTCGTGGCCACGCTGTTGCAGCACAAGTATGAGCTGGCGTTTCAGGCGCTGACGGCGCAGGTGCAGGAGGGGGTGTCAGTTCTGGAGCGGCTGCGCGGCGCGCTTTTCTTCATGGCCTGTTATGCGCGCGAGCATCAGGACTGGATCATGCGGCTGCTGGCCGATGGGGCCAGCGGGGTGGCGGTGGTGGAGCATTTTCTGCAGAATCAGTCCGGCAGCTACCGGGATGTGGTGCTGACGCTGCTCGATGAGGGGGAGCGTGCAGGCTTGTGGCGTCCGGCCGAGCCGCTGCAGCGTTTCTGCTATCTGATGTCGTCGGTGGTGGTGCCGATCCTGATCGATGCGCGGATGCGTGCCGGCGGGTTGATGCCGGCGGCGCTGCAGGCGGAGATTCCCCGGCAGGTGCTCAGTGATCGGGCGATCCGCGAGCGGCTGGACTGGAGTCTGGCGGTGTTGCAGCGTGCGCCGGTGGACGAGGCGCTGGGCGGCTCGGCGTCGGTGGCGGGGATGAGTCCCTTGGGCGATTCCGGGAGGGCGTGATGAAGCGATGGATGGGGTGGTTGCTGCTGCCGCTGGTTCTGGCGCTGGCCGGGGTGGCGGTCTGGTTCAATCTGCAGGCCGAGGCCGGGGTGCCTGAGGGCTTTGGTGGCACCAATGGCCGCCTGGAGTTGCAGCGGCTGGATGTGGCTTCGCTCTATGCGGGACGGGTGGAGCGGGTGCTGGTGGATGAGGGCGATGCCGTCGAGGCGGGTCAGCTGCTGGCGGCGCTGGCCGGCACGCAGAGCGCGAGCCGGCTGGCGGCGGCGCAGGCCGAGGCCGCCCGTGCCCGGGAGGCGGTAACGCGGGCCGAGGCGGGCATTCGCGCTCAGCGTGAGCAGTTGCGGGTGGCGCGGATGGAATACGGGCACGCGCTGGATCTGCGCCGGGAGAAGCTGATCGCGCCGGCCGAGCTGACCCGTCGGCGTGCGGCGCTGGAGGGTGCGCAGGCGGCGCTGGAGTCGGCCGAGGCGGTCCGTGCCGA
>JBHADS010000566.1:0-4157 GCA_041855185.1 Lautropia sp.
CACGGTCATGGCCGTCGATGGCATGTCCCGCAGTCCGTATCAATGATAGTTCCGCTCGAGTCCCCGCCCTGCTCTATCGTCGGCAGCCTCACCGCTGCCCCCCTCGTTCACGGCTCATCGGTATCCGTCGCTGACGACGTGCCCATGCCTGTCACAGCCTCCAGACCACTGCGGAGCTGAGCATGGACGTATTCATTCTGCTGGGACTGATCGTCCTCAATGGCCTCTTTGCCATGTCGGAAGTGGCACTGCTGACGGCGCGCAAGGCCCGGCTGCAGCGCATGGTGGCCGAAGGTGACAACGCCGCAGCCGCCGCGCTGACACTGGGCGAAGACCCGACCCGTTTTCTGTCGACCATCCAGATCGGCATCACCTCGATCGGCGTGCTGAACGGTATCGTCGGTCAGGCAGCCTTTGCACCGCCGCTGGCCGAACTGATGCAGGCGCTGGGCATGGCCCCCAAGACGGCCGAGGCGCTGGCGACCGCCGTCGTGGTCATCGTCATCACCTATGTCTCGATCGTCATCGGCGAACTCGTGCCCAAACGCCTGGGGCAGATCAATGCCGAGGGCGTGGCGCGGCTGGCAGCCCGGCCGATGGGCTTCCTGGCGCTGATCTCCCGCCCCTTCGTCATGCTGCTGACCGGCTCGACCAACCTGCTGTTGCGCAGCATGGGCGTCGATCCCGCCTCCTCGCAGAAGATCACCGAGGAAGAGATCCATGCGCTGCTGGCCGAAGGCTCCGAATCCGGTGTCATCGAACAGAGCGAGCATGTGATGGTCCGCAACGTGTTCCGGCTCGACGAGCGACAGATTTCCTCGCTGATGGTGCCGCGCAGCGATGTGGTCTACCTCGACATCGAGGAAGCGCCCGAAGAGAACCTGGCGCGCGTGGCCGACCACGAACATTCGCGCTTCCCGGTCTGCCGCGGCGGTCTGGACGACGTGATCGGCATCATCCACACCAAACAGCTGCTGGCGCAGTCGCTGCGCGGTGAAAGCATCGATTTCTCGCAGAACCTGCAGGAAGTGCTCTACGTGCCCGAAACGCTGACCGGGATGGAGCTGCTGGAGAACATCCGCAACTCCAACACCCAGATCGCGCTGGTGCTGGACGAGTTCGGCGAGGTGCAGGGTCTGATCACACTGCAGGATCTGCTCGAAGCCATCACCGGCGAGTTCGCCTCGCCGGACGACGAGGACAGCTGGGCGCTGCAACGCGAAGATGGCTCCTGGCTGCTCGATGGCCTGATCCCGATTCCGGAGCTGAAGGACCGGCTGCATCTGCTGAGCGTGCCCGAAGAAGACAAGGCCCGCTATCAGGCGCTGTCGGGCATGTTGATGCTGCTGCTGGGACGGATGCCCCAGACCGGTGACACCATCATCTGGGAAAACTGGAAGCTCGAAGTCGTCGACATGGACGGCAAACGCATCGACAAGGTGCTGGCCACCCCGCTGTCGACCGAGCCACCGGCCCCGGTCGAAGTTCCCGAGGAAGGCGCCGAGAACGCGCCTGCCGCTGAAGCCGAGCCCGAGGCTGCCAACAGCAACGGCGCCTCCAGCGGCAACGCCAAGCCGGAAAGCGGATCGGCAGCCTGAGTACCCTATGAGCACCCCACCCACCATCACGCTTCTTCGTCACACCGACGACGCACGCCTGATCCCGCTGTCGGCGCCGGCCGCTACAGGGCTGGTGCTGTCCGCCCCCGCACAGGCCGATGAGGCGCAACGCGCGCATCTCGACAACGCGCTCAGGGCGCTGCGTGCGGCAGGATTCCAGATCGACGGCGCGGACGGCACGGCGACCGAGCCTCCCGGCGCTGCCCCGGCCGCGGCTTCGCTGCCCGAATCCCTGCCCGCTGCGGCGCGTGCGGCCGCTGTCGGAAGCACGGCTCATCCCGCGCCCTCCTTCGCCGGACGCAAGGCGCTGATCATCGTCTACAGCCACAGCGGCAACACCGAAGCGCTCGCCTACCTGATCCAGAAATTCATCGATGCCGAGGTGGTCGAGCTGCGGCCGCTGATGCTCTATCCACGCGACTACAAGGCCGCCAGCGATCAGGTGAAACTGGAAAACCAGCTCGGCTACCTGCCCAAGTACTCGCCGCTGGGTGTGAACCCGGCCGATTACGACCTGCTCTTCCTCGGTTTTCCGACCTGGGATGCGCAGATCCCGCCGCCGGTCAAGAACTGGCTCAAACAGACCGATCTGCAGGGCAAGACCCTGGCGCCCTTCACCAGCTACGGCAACGAGGGTCCGGGCCAGAGTCTGGAACAGGTCGGTGCACTGAAGCCCGAAGCCCACACGCTGCCGGGTCTGGCGCTGCAGGGCGGCGCCGACATCGACGGCACGGCCAGCAGCCTGCGCGGCCGCCGTGCAGCCGAAGCCGAACAACAGGTGCTGAGCTGGCTGCAGAGCATCGGCTGAGCCAACACAAGGCGCCCGAGCGACTGAGCGCCTGCCCTGCACCGATTCTCCCCGCGAAAACCCTGCCGGGTGAGCGGTGCAAGCTGCCCGTCCGGCAGAATCCTGGACGCCCGCCCCGCAGGAATGAGCAAGACCGCCACCGCCCCGGTATCGGCCCATGCCTATTCGCCCCCGCCGCCGGTCAGCGCAGCAGGCGGGTCTTGATCAGTTCCTTGATCTCATCGCCCCGACCGCTCAGGACGGCCTTGAGCATGAACAGACTGAAGCCCTTGGCCTGCTGGGCCTTGATCGCCGGCGGCAGTACCAGCTCCTGCGAGGCGACGACGGCATCGACCAGCACCGGCCCGTCGTGCGCGAAGGCCGCTTTCAGCGTACCGACCAGATCCTCGGCCTTCTCCACCCGATAACCCCTCATGCCGACGGCCTCGGCCAACTGCGCAAAATCCGGGTTCTTCAGATCGGTGGCATAGTCCAGATAGCCCGCCGCCTTCATCTCCATCGCCACGAAGCCGAGCGAGTGGTTATTGAGCACCACCACCTTCACGGGCAGATTCAACTGAACCAGGGTCAGCAGCTCACCCATCATCATCGTGAAGCCCCCGTCCCCGGAGAGCGTCACGACCTGACGCCGACGATCGACCGCCTGTGCGCCCATTGCCTGCAGCAGCGCATTGGACATCGAGCCATGACCGAATGAGCCGAGCAGTCGTCGCTTGCCATTCATCTGCAGATAGCGCGCGGCCCAGGCGACCGGCGTGCCTACATCCACGGCAAAGACCGCATCCTCGTCGGCCATCTCACTGACCAGCCTTGCCACATACTGCGGATGGATCGGACGCCCGCGCACCGTTGCCCCCGCCAACTCATCCAGCTCCTGACGCGCCTTCGCATAGTGTTCCAGCGCCCGGTCCAGAAAGCGACGATCGGTCTTCGGCTCCAGCTTCGGCAGCAGCAGGCGCAGGGTTTCGAGCACATCGCCAACCACCCCCAGACTCACCGGCACGCGCCGACCCAGCGCCTGCGGGTCGATATCGACCTGAATGACGGTCTTGCCCTGCGGATAGAACGCGCGATACGGAAAATCGGTGCCCAGCATCAGCAGCGTGTCGCACTCGAGCATCGCGTGATAGCCCGAGGAGAAGCCGATCAGCCCGGTCATGCCGACATCGTTCGGGTTGCCCCATTCCACATGCTCTTTGCCGCGCAGCGCGTGCACCACCGGCGCATGAAGCGCCTTCGACAGCGCCACCAGCTCGTCATGCGCTTGCGCGCAGCCACTGCCCGCCAGAATCGTGACCGCCCCCGGCTGATTCAGCAGCGTCGCCAATTGCTCCACCTCGGGCTCGGTCGGCACGATGCGCGGCCGAGCGGGCGGCACCCAGTGGGTTGTGGCCGAACCGGGCACCGGCAAGGTGCTGACATCGCCGGGCAGCACCAGTACCGCCACGCCCCGCTGACCCACCGCGGCATTCAGCGCCCGATGCAGGATTTCGGGCAACTGCGCCGGGCTGGTGATCAGCTCGACAAAATCGGCGCACTCCCTGAACAGCGTCTGCGGATGCGTCTCCTGGAAATAGCTCAATCCGATTTCGGTGGAGGGGATGTGCGAAGCGATGGCCAGCACCGGCACCCGATTGCGCTTGCAATCGAACAGACCATTGATCAGATGCAGATTGCCCGGCCCGCTGCTGCCTGCGCACACCGCCAGCTTGCCCGTGATCGCCGCCTCG
>JBHADS010000567.1:0-7578 GCA_041855185.1 Lautropia sp.
CCAGCTGATCGTCTCGACCCATCTGCTCGACCACGTGCGTGACTACCCGCGCGTGATCTGGCTGGAAGAAGGCCGCATCCGCGCCGACGGCGACGGCCGCAGCGTCTGCAGCGCCTACGAGGACGCGGTCCGCCGGCAGCTTGCTGCCGACACACCGGCCGCCGGGCAGCCGCACGACCCCGGTGCCGCCCCCGGCGGCCAGGAGCGCTGATCCGATGGGCAGCCTCTACAGCGAACACCCCAGCTGGCTGCACCGGCTGGGCGCCGGCCTCAAGCTCGGCATGCTGGCTCTGCTCGGCATGCTGCTTTTCTGGCTGCAGTCCCCACAGGCACTGCTGATCGCCGGCGCCGGTTGCCTGCTGCTCTGGCTCAGCCTGGGGCAAGCCACCCGCCCCGCCCGGCCGCTGATGCTGTCGGTGCTGATCGCCGCCAGCCTGGTCGGCGCTTTCCACCTGTGGATGGGGCGCTACGGGCTGGCGCTGACCAGCACCCTGCGCATCTGCTGCGCCAGCTGCCTGGGCATCGCGCTGACCGTCAGCACCCGCCCGGCGGCACTGATCGAGGTGCTGGAAAAGCTGCTGGCCCCGCTGCGCCACCTCGGTCTGCAACCGCAGCGGATCTCGCTGCAGCTTGCACTGATGCTGCGTTTCACCGAGCATTTCTTCGTCCAGTGGAAAAAGCTCGATGACGCCTACCGGCTGCGCACCGGTCGCCGGGGCGGGCTGCGCCTGATCGCCCCCCTCACCATCCAGATGCTGCAGGCCGCCCGGCGTGTGGCCGATGCCATCTATGTACGTCTGGGCGGCTAGGATGCCTTGCGCGGCAGCAAGCCGCGGCACGGCCCGTGCCAGCAGCGTCCGGCATTTGATCGCAAGTCATCACTCCTGAAACAGGAAAACCTCGCCCCCTATTTCAGCCGCCCGTCACCTTCAGATGGCTATCGATCAAAGTTCAGAAAAAAATATCACACCACCAACCGAGACAACCTTTCCATCGACAATATCTGCAAACACCCTAACCTCATCATGAAGAAATATTTTTTCAAAAAATCGTATTTATAGAACCTTCCCAGAATAGTTTTTTTCAAACAATCATCACCCTTGCAGAGCACTTCCACAGAAAACCGGTTTCTCCTCAAAAAAGAAATCACATCCTCCTCTTTCATGGATGTATTAATGTATTTTTCAACTATCTCATCAATATCCAGCCTTTTCCCCACCCCGGAAGCAACAGCCTCATTGATGGATTTATGAAATCCAGGATCTCCTTGACAGCCCCATAGCATTACCCCAATCAAAATTAACAAAACAAAAGAAAGCTTTTTATACATTTTCTTCAAACCAGGATGAGTGCTTACAACGAAGACCGGCCCCAAGAATCGCTGGGCAACGTGCCGCCGGCCGTGTTTCTGCCCAGAATGCTTTCAACCCCAAGTCTCTGATTTCTACTGGACGACTTGACGGGCAAGTCTACGGAGCACTTTTTAAAGATCACAAACCGTCAAAAAACAGCAATGCACGAACAGACTCAACAATTCCTTCATCATTCAAATAGACAATCACCCTCAGCTCATCGTAGTAAAATCCCATAAATATCCAATACCTGTCATAACTACTGGCAACAATAACATTTTCATCACCAACCCCATTAAACCCCATTTCAAACCCATTATCCCGAAAGAATTTTTCTACAAACGCCCTATCAACCCCTGGCTTCAAATACTTTCTGGCAACTGTTGAAATGTCGATTCTTGTATCAAAATTGAGCAACCGGATTCTACTGACATCACTGTGAATCCCTCTGCCGAAGAACCAGAAAACCAAAACAAAAAGGCAAAAAACAAACGAAATCTTTTTGTACGACACTTCACAACCTCTATTGAAAAAATTATTATCGACACCCACCCACAAACAGCCTGACAATTATTTAAAACAAATCCCCAGATTACTGATCGATAATTCAATCAGACAGACTTTTTCGCAATACCACTTCATAAATCCCACCTATCCTCTCACCCCAACTGCAGCCACAACACGCGACGCCGTCAACATGACACATAATAGTCGGATCATGGAGACCAACGCACCCGTAGACTTCCCGTCAAATCGCCGACAAATCTCCAGGATCAGCTGACGAGACCACTGAAAGCAATGAGCGTCAGCGCTCTATATACATATCGATTACCTCCCTTTTATTCACTCACAGTCCATTGGAAAAGAAAACCCATCCCTCTACCTGGTCAATTCTTTCGTCCTTCATATACAAAATAATTCTTGTTTCTTCATAAAACAAACCAAGATACCTCCAGTGGCGATTAATGTATTGACCAATAATCACATGTCGACCACCACTGGTTTTATCGATAACTCTAAATCCATTTTTCTCAAGAGCCATCTTCGCGTCATCTTGCAACATTCCCGCAGCAAAATATTTCCCAACCACCTCCGAAACATTCTCCTGAACACCCCCACCAACCAACGAACGATTTATTTCAGCATGAATTCCCTTGGGCCATTCGATGACAAGAAAAACAAATACAATAACCACCCCATACACCCATGGACTTCGTCTCAAAGATTTCCACATATCCACCCCAGTCGAACACAACCCATCAAACCAGAAACCTACACTTAAAACCAATCAAAAATACCCTTCACCCGACTCAAAATCTGTCAACAAATTCACACCAAAACAACATCAACGCGGCAGACATAGTTGATCTACATAACAACAACTCATATCAGATCTAAAATGATGAACATCACACCCGAAATGTCAGATTTTCTAACCGACGCTCGAGCAAACGCCATTTCCCCCTGTCACGGTATCAAGCCGATCGACACCGCAGCCGTCGCCTATCTCGTTCTTGCCCGCCGCAAAGCCCAGGCTATCAAGGCATGACGTGACATGAAGCCAAAAGCCAGGATGGGACGAGACGAGTGCATGGACCCACTACGAACCTGCTCAGGTGTTATCGTAAGGAGAAGCACGGACAAGCAAGTTGATGGACGAGGAAGTCAAGCGCTGGACGGCACGGCGCAAGACGGCATGATCGAACGCCTGATCCGCACGCTCAGGGCTTCATGCGTGCACCGACACCGCTTCGAGTCGCAGCAGCTGGCTCGTCGCGTGATTGGCGGCTGGATTCATTTTTATAATCACCAGCGCCCGCATCAGGCGCTGGGCATGAAGCCCCCCGCTCAGGCTTACGCTTTGTGGCCTGAACTGTGCGGGTTCTGCTGGGTCATGACAGCAGCGCCCGGCAACCGGCATCATTGGCCCTCGACACCACGCCACGAACCCCCACCCCGAGAAGGAGCCCCCGCATGAACGCTTCGCTGTCCCGCAAATCCTCGCACGCCCTGGCTCTCGTCGCGCTGTTCGCAGCCCTGATGGCCGTACTCGGCCTCATTCCCAAGATCGACCTGCCCGGCGGCGTGCCGATCACCGCCCAGTCGCTCGGCGTGATGCTGGCAGGCTGCCTGCTCGGGCCCAAGCGCGGCTTCCAGGCGCTGGCCCTGTTCCTGGCTGCCGTCGCCGTCGGCCTGCCGCTGCTGGCCGGTGGCCGCGGCGGACTCGGTCCCTTCACCTCGCCCTCGGCCGGCTATCTGTTCGGCTACGCAGCGGCAGCCTTCGTCACCGGCGCCATCATGTGGGCCATGCCACGCGCCACCAGCGCGATGCGCACCGCCATCAACGCCTTCATCGCCTCGGTGCTGGGCGGCCTCGTCTTTCTGCACGCCGCCGGCATCGCCGGTCTGATGCTGATCGGTAAGATGCCCTTCGGCGAAGCGCTGGCCATCGACCTCGTCTTCGTGCCCGGCGACCTGATCAAGTGCGTGCTCTGCGCAATCGTCGTCCATACGGTAGCCCGCGCCCTGCCCGACTGGCACTTCGGCGGCCGCGCCCGCTGACGCCCCCAAGGCCCGGCCATGCCGCACACCGACACCGCCGACGCTCTGGTGCACAGCCGGCTGGCGCACTGGGCCCGGTGTCGGCCAGATGCCTGTGCGATCCGGCTCGACGCCCTCAACCAGCACATCGCGCCGCTTTCCTTCGCCGAACTGCAGCAGCGCGTTCAGCAACAGGCCCGGCAACTGCAGGCCAGAGCCGCCCCCGCCACCTGCCTGCTGGATGCCCAGGCCGATCCCGCCCGGCAACTGATCGAGTTCCTGGGCGTGATCGCCAGCGGCCGTTGCGCCGCGGTGCCCGATCCCGACTGGCCCCCCGCCATCCACACCCAGATCGAGGCCAGCCTGCATGCCCTCCCTGCGGGGCAGCCCGGCAGCACAGCCGCTGTCCCGATCTCGCCCTTCGCGCCCTTCTACATCGGCTTCACCTCCGGCAGCAACGGCCTGCCCAAAGGCTTCCGGCGTCACCATCGCTCCTGGACCGAGAGCTTCCGCGTCACGCTGCAGGACTTCGGTCCGGTGGCCGCGGGGCATGTACTGGCCCCAGGGCGTCTGTCGCACTCGCTGTTCCTGTTCGGGGCGCTGCTCGGGCTGTGGACCGGAGCGGGCGTCACCCTGCAGCAGCGTTTCTCGGCCGAGCAGACGATCCAGCGCCTGCAGCAAGGCGACTGCCCGGTGCTGATCGCCGTCCCCAATCAGCTGATGCTGATGCTGGCCCATGCCCGCCGGCGCCGTCTGCCACCGATCCCGGCGCTCGAACTGCTGCTGATCAGCGGCGCACGCTGGGCCTGCGAGCAGACCCGGGCGCTGCGCGCGCTGTTCCCGGCGGCGCGCATCATCAGCTTCTACGGTGCCTCCGAAACCAGTTATGTCAGCTGGATGGAGATTTCCGAGCAGCTGCCGCCGCAAAGTGCCGGTCGGCCCTTCAGTAACGTCCGCCTGCACATCGGCCCCCGTCCCGGCGTCGCCCCGGCCCCTGCCGATGGCCCCGACCTGATCTGGGTGAACAGCCCGATGCTGTTCAGCGATTACATCAATTCCGACGACCGGACTGCCGCCCGCCGCGAGGGCGACTGGCTCAGCGTCAGGGATATCGGACACCTCGATGAACAGGGCATGCTGTACCTGCATGGCCGCGAAAGCCGGATGATCGTGACCCGGGCCAAGAATCTGTTCCCCGAAGAAATCGAAGCACGGCTGATGGCCCACCCCGCCGTCGCCCAGGCTTCGCTGCATGGGCTGGATGATCCGCTGCGCGGCAGCCAGTTGCATGCCGTCCTGCAGTGGGAGGCCGTGAGGCCCGAAGCCGGCACCCAAGCCCCGGGCTGCCCCGCCCTTGCCGGCAATCCCTCCGCCCTCGATGGAAACGGCGATGACGACGAGGAGAACGCCGCCGCCGGCAGAGCCAGCGCGGCGAATGCCGACACCGGGGGCGACAGGCCGCCGCCCCGGGCACTGGCGTCCTGGTGCCGGCAGCAGCTGGAAAGCTTCAAGACCCCTCGACACTGGTGGATCTGGCAGGGCGAATGGCCGCTGACGGCCAGTGGCAAGACCCGCCACGCCGCCATCGCCGACGCCTTGCAGCGCTACGGGCACCTGGACCCGCAGCCGCCCGACAGTCCGCTCTGCGCCTGGACGGCCGCCCGGCCGCAGGGGCCGGCATGAACACCGCGCTGCCGATCCTGGCCTGGGCGCGCACCCCGGTGGCGCCGCGTGGCGGCGCACTGCGTCTGCGCCACCCGCACCAGCTGGCAGCCCCGCTGATCGAGGCGCTGCTCGCCCGCGCCGGCCTGCCGGGCTCGGCCATCGATGGGCTGATCCTCGGCAATGCACTGGGCGCCGGCGGCAACCCGGCCCGCCTGGCCGCTCTGGCCGCCGGTCTGCCCGAAAGCTGCCCGGCCATCAGCCTCGATTCGCAGTGCTGCGCGGGCCTCGATGCGGTGCAGATGGCCGCGGCCCGCATCGCCAGCGGACAGGCGGATGTGCTGATTGCCGGCGGAGCCGAAGCCTGGAGCCGCGCCCCGATCCGCGCCCACCGGCCGCTGCCCACAGGCACGGGCGGTGCAGCCACCGGGCTGACAACGGAAATCCCGCACACCTACGAGCGCCCGGCCTTCTCCCCGTGGCCGGAACGCGATCCCGACCCGATCGAAGCGGCCGCCTGCTATGCGGGCCAACAGGCTTGGCTGCGACGCCAGCAGGACGACTACGCCCGCGACAGCCACGAACGGGCCGTGCAGGCCCAGGACGAGCTGCTGGAAGCGATCGTCCCGGTCGATGGACTCGATCACGACAGCTATCCCCGCCGCCTGCCACCCGGGCGTCTGGCGCGCCTGCCGACGATTGCCGCCGCCCGCTCGGCCCAGGGTCAGGATTGTTCACTCAGCACGCTGAGCATCTCCCCGCAGGCCGATGGTGCCGCCCTGGTGCTGCTCGCCAGTCCGGCCGCCTGCCGGCGCCACGGTCTGCGCCCCCATGCCTGGTACGCAGGCGGCCTCTCCATCGGCACTGCCCCCGAGCACCCGATGCTGGGTGCGGCCAGGGCCGCACTCGGGGCGCTGCACCGGCGGGGATGGCGCAGCGGCTGGCTGGACGCCGTGGAGCTGCACGATGCCTTTGCCGTGCAGGGACTGGCCTTCCAACGGGCGCTGGCCCTGCCCCCCGCGCTGCTCAACGCCAACGGCGGCGGCTTGGCGCGCGGCCATCCGATCGGCGCCTCGGGCGCGATTGCGCTGGTGCAACTGCTGGCCACGCTCGACCGGCGAGGCAGTGGTGCCCGGCGACGACGTGGCCTCGCTGCCATCGCGGCTGCCGGGGGTCTGGGCTCGGCCGTACTGGTCGAGGTCTCAGGCGCCGGCGTGCCCTCCGGGCCGAGTCCTGCACAGGGCTGAGGCGCAGCAAACCGCGAATGGCAGAGCCCTCATTTGCGGACGATGACCAGCAGTCCCGCCACGATCAATGAGGCACCAAACAACATCCGCAGCGTGATGACCTCGCGCAGCAGCACCCAGGCCAGCAGCATCGCCACCACCACGCTGCCCTTGTCGATCAGGGCCACCGTGCCCACGTCGCCCAGCTTCACCGCCTTGTAGTAGAAGATCCACGACAGCGCGGTGGCCGCGCCCGACACCCCCAGCCAGAGCAGGTTGCGCCCATCCAGCACGCGGTATTCCTGCGGCGAGACGAACATCGCCGCAAACACGAATACAAAGACGCAGACGAACAGCGTGCGCACCGTCAGGCTCAGCTCGGCCGAAATCCCTTCCATGCCCAGCTTGACGATCACCGAGGTGAACCCGGCAAACACCATCGACAGCAGCGCATACAGCACCCATTTTTCCATCGTCGATCGCTGCCGCTTCAGAGCTTGTCGAGCGCCTGCCCGATGTCGGCGAGAATATCGTCGATATCCTCGATGCCGACCGACAGCCGGACCATGCCGAGCCCGACCCCGGCCTTGGCCAGCTCCGCCTCGTTGAGCTGCCGGTGCGTGGTCGATGCCGGATGGCAGGCCAGCGTCTTGGCGTCGCCGATGTTCACCAGCCGGTAGATCATCTGCAGCGCATCGATGAAGCGTGTGCCGGCCTCGATGCCCCCCTTCAGCTCGAAGCTGAGAATGCCCGAAGCCCTGCCCCCGCAGATACGATTTGCCGCCTCACGATAAGGA
>JBHADS010000568.1:0-2680 GCA_041855185.1 Lautropia sp.
GGCAGCCGGTCAGGCCGTGCACGCCGGGCAGGCGCTGGGCGCGATCGACTGATTCACCCGCCCACAAGCTGCCTGTCTCTGTGCGGCGCCGGGAGGGGGTGCACTCGGTTCTCGGGCTGAGGCTGCCCAATGAAAAAGGGCGACCCTTTGGCCGCCCCGTGATGGCTTACTTGTTACTTGTTGTCGGGATGCGTGCTGCTTGCGCTGTTCAGCGGCAGCTCGGGCATCACACGGGCAGAGGCTGGCACCGAACCCGACAGCGATCCCAGGAAGGCGACGATGTTGGCCACGTCCTCTTTGGACAGTTGCTGGCCGAGCTGTGCCTCACCCATGATGCTGACGGCCTTGTCCAATTCCCAGACGCTGCCGTTGTGGAAGTACGGGAAGGTCTTGGCGACGTTGCGCAGCCCCGGCACCCGGAAGAAGAATTTGTCGGCTTCGTCCTTGGTGACTTCAAAGCGGCCTTCGTCGTGTTTGGTGCTGTCGATGAATTTCCAGTACGGCCCTTTGACCAGACCGAACTTCTGGAAGGAATCGCCGCCCAGATTGACACCCTTGTGGCAGGCGATGCAACCGTTGTCGATGAAGGCGCTGACCCCTTTGCGCTCCTGTGCCGACAGTGCGTTGACATTGCCTTTCAGATAGTCGTCCCACCGGCTGGGGGTCAGCAGGGTACGCTCGAAGGCCGCGATGGCATCGGTGATGTTCTCGAAGCTGACGGCATTGTCCTTGCTTTCCGGATAGGCAGCTCGGAACAGTGCCTGATATTCGGGGATATCGGCAATCTTCTTGACGACGGACGCCTTGTCCGGATTGGCCATCTCGATCGGGTTGAGCAAGGGGCCACCGGCCTGCTCCTCGACATTGGCGGCACGACCATCCCAGAACTGGCTGCCCAGCAGCGCGGCGTTCAGAGCCGTGGGCGAATTGCGGGCACCGAAGGCGCCTTTGTGCCCCTGGCTGGTAGGCAGGTTGTCGACCCCGGCGCTGGCTAGGTTGTGACAGGAGTTGCAGCTCACCGTATTGCCCCGCGACAGCCGGGGCTCGTACCAGAGCATCTGACCCAGTTGGACCTGGGCATCGGTGAAGGGGTGAAGTTTCTGCATCTCCGCCGGACCGGGCAGGGGCTGGAACAGTGACTGCGCCTGTTCGAGCAGGTCCTTGTCCTCGGCCGACATAGCGGCTGCCGGGGTGTTGCTGGCGCTGGCGGGGGCTTTGCTGGTTTCTGCGGCCTGGGCGCCGAAACTGCTCAGCGCCAGGAAAATACCAAGGCCCAACGCCGTTTTCCGAATGGCATTGCTCATGATTTTATGTGCTCGCTGGATGGTTTTTTTGCGCGCGATCATGGGCATGAGGCGCGCAGAAGTTGGTTTTGATCCAACTTTTTAAATGATAAATCCCCTACGGACATTAAGGTTTTGTTAAATCAGGTGAAATGTTTTCGGGGCCGCGAAAAACAGGCGTCGGGGGATTAATAAATGGAAGTGATTGGCATTTCCCATCCCGGGGACGACAGCGCCGGTGCGCCCGCGGATGAGAAGCGTCATTTGAGCGGCACTATTGAGCGGCTCTATTGAGCGGCGCTATTGAGAAGTGCTAGTGAGAAGCGCTATTGGCAGGGGCAGATCGGCACCACCGCCGTGCGCTGGCTGGCGGTGGTGATGATTTCCGATTCGATCCCGTAGACCGCGCGCAGGCTGTCCGGGCAGACCACATCCCGGAAGCAGCCCTGGCCGGCGATTCTGCCCCGATTCAGCAGCAGGATGTGCTGGGTATGCTGCGCCGCCAGATTCAGGTCGTGGATGGCGATCAGCACCAGGGCGCCGGTGCGTGCGACATAGGCGTTCAGGCGCTCGAAGACCTGCATCTGGTGGCGGATGTCGAGCGCGCTGGTGGCCTCGTCGAGCAACAGCAGCCGTGGCTCGCGCAGCAGCCGCTGAGCGAGCAGCACCAGTTGCTGCTGGCCGCCCGAGAGCCGGGTCATGCTGCGCTGGTGCAGATGGGCGATCCGGAAGTCTTCGAGTATGCCGATGGCGCGCTCGACGATCGACTGTCTGACCCGCAGGCCCAGGCTTTCGTGCTGGCCGAGCAGGATGGTTTCCAGCACGCTGAGCTCTGCGCGCACCTGGCAGCTCTGCGGCATGAAGCCGATCTGCCCGAGCCGGACCGGACGGCCTTCCCAGTGGATCTGGCCCTGGAAGGGCAGCACGGTGGCGATGGCTTTGATCAGGGTCGATTTGCCGGTGCCGTTGGGGCCGATCAGGCCGACGATCTGTCCCGGCTCCAGCCGGGTGTCGATGCGATCCAGAATCGGCTGCTCGCCATAGCGGACGCTGACCTGCTTCAGTTCGAGGCTCATCCGTGCTCTCCGCGTCGGCTGCGTCGCACGATGATGCCGAACAGCATTGGCACACCCGCGACGGCGGTGATGATGCCGACCGGAATGACGGCGGCGGGTGAAATCAGCTTGCCGAACACCGAGGCGCCGATCAGGATGATGCTGCCGGTGAGTGCGGCCAGGGGCAGGGCGAAGCGGTGGTCCTCACCGACCAGCGAACGGGCCACATGGGGCGCGATCAGCCCGATGAAGCCGATGGTGCCGACGAAGGACACGGCGGCGGCGGTCAGCAGGGCGACCACGATGAAGGTGCGGCGTCGGATGCCTTCGACATCGATGCCC
>JBHADS010000569.1:0-2734 GCA_041855185.1 Lautropia sp.
CAGGATGCCGGTGGAGACGATCGAGCAGGTGGAAGCGGCGGCGCGAAGCCTGCTGCGGGCTGATCCGTGGCTGCGCTGGATCGCCGTCACCAGTGCCGCACCCACGCAGTGCGGGCCGGACGAGATCCAGATCGCCGTGGTACAGGCCGATGCGCCGACCGAGCTGGTCCGCCATCGGCGCATCGGCTGTGCGGTCAAGGGCACTGGCGACCTGTTCAGCGCAACGCTGACGGCGGAACTGCTGCGGGGTGCCTCGTTGCTCGACGCCATCGAGCGGGGCGGCGAACGGGTGGCGCAGGCGCTGGAAAGCACCCGGGAGGCCGGCTGCGGCGAACTGCTGCTGCCATTCTGAGTGGCGGCTGTGCCCGTGGTACTGTGCTGCCCGTGCTCGAATCGCTGTCCGACGAGCCGCAGGCGCCCAGCAGCGACGGCAGGGCGATCCCGAGCAGCGTGGGGCAAGAGCAAGGCGGAACGCTGAGGATAGCGTGCAGAGAAAGGACTGCGGACCGCGCCGAGAAACGGAAATAGATCAATCTAATTTAGTTGAATCTAAATTAGAAGTTTCCTATAATCGAAGTACGCCTGATGGCAAGGCGATGGATCGAAAGCCTGAAGCCACCATTGACGCTTCGATGCCTGCAAGCGCGTAGCTGCGGGTGAACACAGCCGGCCCGTGCGCTGTTCACGGTTTCATTGCTCTGTTGCGGAGATTTGTGCGATGCCCCTGACTTCCGTCTCTCCCCAAATGGCACAGAACATGATCGCAGAAGGAGCCTTGCTCGTCGATATCCGCTCGGATGATGAGCATGCCCGGGAGCGGATCGGCTGTGCCCGTCATGTGCCGATGGATCGTCTGAAGCCGGGCGATACGCCCCTGGAGCCGGGACGCACCATCATCTTTCATTGCCGCTCGGGCAATCGCACGCAGATGAATGCGCAGCAGCTGCGTGCCTGCACTGTGGCCGAAGCCTACGTGCTGGAAGGGGGGCTCGATGCCTGGAAGCGTGCGGGTCTGCCGGTGGTGCAGGATCGCTCGCAGCCGCTGGAATTGCAGCGTCAGGTGCAGATCGCAGCCGGTTCGATCATCCTGCTGGGCATGGTGCTGGGCACGATGTTGTCGCCGTGGTTCTACCTGCTGGCTGCTTTCGTCGGCGCCGGGCTGGTGTTTGCCGGCCTCAGCGGTTTCTGCGGGCTCGCCCGCGTGTTGATGCACGCGCCGTGGAACCGGCGCCTGCTCAGCCGCTGATCTGCCCGCCCTAGCGGAAATCCCGCGAGGCGGTATTCAGGGTGCCGAGCAGGGCGCTCATGTCGACAAGCCGCCTTGCCATCAGGTGGCGGACCCCGTCGACCTCCTCCCAGCGGCCATCGACGGCCAGCAGGCGACTGCCGACCAGTTCCCGGCGCTGGCGCTGGGCCAGATCGGCCCAGACCACCACGTTGACGGTGCCAGCTTCGTCCTCCAGCGTGACGAAGGTGACGCCGCTGGCGGTGCCCGGGCGCTGGCGTGTGATGACCAGGCCGGCGGCGCGTACCCGGCTGCCGTGGGCCCGCTGTCGCAGCGACAGGCTGTCGGTGCAGCCCGCGTGGCGCAGATGCTCGCGCAGCAGGGCCACGGGATGCTGGCCCAGCGTCAGGCCCAAGGTCCGGTAATCGGCGATCAGATCCTCGGCCACGGGCGGGCAGGGCAGCTCGACCGGGCTTTCGGGCGGCGGTTCGCGCAGCAGCGGGCTGGGGGCTTGCACACCGGCCACTGCCCAGCGGGCCGCGTGACGGTGCCCGCCCAGTGCCTGCAGTGCGCCCGCTTCGGCCAGCAGGGCCGCATCGCGCCGGCTCAAGCCGGCCCGTTCACACAGATCGGCCACGCTGGCAAAGGGGCGGTGGCGACGGCATTGGCTGATCCGCCGACCCACCGCCTCGCTCAGCCCGTGGATCTGGCGCAGACCGAGCCGCAGGGCCGGCTGCTGTTTCAGCGTGCTTGTCGGCGTTGGCCATGTTTCGCGTGATGCGGGCGTGGGGCTGTGATCGATCACCTCCGCTGTCTCGTCATCCTCCAGCGTGTTGTCCCAGTCGCTGCTCATCACGTCCACCGGCCGGACTTCGACGCCGTGGCGCCGCAGATCCTGCAGCAGACTGCTGGCCGAATAGAAGCCCATCGGCTGCGCGTTGAGCAGGGCGCAGGTGAAGGCGGCCGGGTAATGGCACTTGAGCCAGCAGCTGACATAGGTGATCAGCGCGAAGGAGGCGGCGTGGCTTTCGGGGAAACCATAGCTGGCAAAACCCTTCAGCTGCTCGAACAGGCGCTCGGCAAAATCGGCGCTGTAGCCTTTCTCCAGCATGCCGCCGACGATGCGGCTGTGATGGATCTCCATATCGCCATGCCGTCGCCAGGCGGCCATCGAGCGGCGCAGCTGGTCGGCCTCGCCGGGGCTGTAGTCGGCGGCCACGATCGCCAGCCGCATCACCTGCTCCTGAAACAAGGGCACGCCCAGGGTGCGCTCGAAGACCTCGCGCAGATCCTCGGAGGGGTAGTCGACCGCTTCCTTGCCCTGGCGGCGGCGCAGATAGGGGTGCACCATCTTGCCCTGGATCGGGCCGGGGCGGACGATGGCGACCTGAATCACCAGATCGTAGAAACAGGCGGGTTTCAGCCGGGGCAGCATCGACATCTGCGCCCGGGACTCGATCTGAAAGACGCCGACGGTATCGGCTTCCTGGATCATCCGGTAGGTGGCCG
>JBHADS010000570.1:0-3797 GCA_041855185.1 Lautropia sp.
CCGAGCGGTGCCTGATCGGGCAGATGAATCTGCCCGTTGTCATTTGAAGAGATCATCATGTCCGCAGTTCAGTCTGCCGCAGGATCGGCTGCTTGCGCCGCAGACGCATCGTTGCGCGATGCTTCGTCCGCCGCCGGGCAGCAAGCCTGCGTACCCTCACCCGATTCCGCCACCGTCCGCACCGATCGTCCGGGCGACGCCCATTCCCTCTCGATGACCGCCCGTGCAGCGCCGATGGGTGATGACGGTGCCCAGTCAGGACCGGATGCACTCGGCTCCGGTGCTGCGGCTGAGGGGGCGGCTGCGGGGATGCCGGAGAGCGCTGGGGCGGGCGCCACAGCGTCTGCTGTGCAGGTGGCTTGTCCTGAATACGCGTCAGATACTGCCGGTACGGCCGGCGCCGCAGATACGGTGGGTACCGCAGATGCTGCCGATACCGCAGAGGCTGCAGCCGAGCCGCGGACCAATCTGCTGGGTCTGGACCGGGCCGGCTTTCAGAGCTTCTGTGCCGAGCTGGGGCAGAAGCCCTTCCGTGCCACACAGCTGATGCGCTGGGTGCACCATCGTGGCGAGGACGACTGGGCGGCGATGACCGATCTGGCGCGCGCCTTCCGCGAGCGGCTGCAGGCCCGGGCGGAGATCACGCCGCCCACAGTGCTGGCCGATCATACGGCGGCCGATGCCACCCGCAAATGGCTGTTCGATGTGGGCGCGGGCAATGCGGTCGAGGCGGTGTTCATTCCCGAGGCGCGCCGTGGCACGCTCTGCGTCTCGACCCAGGCCGGCTGTGCCGTCAACTGTCGTTTCTGTTCCACCGGCAAGCAGGGCTTCTCGCGCAATCTGACGACGGCCGAGGTGCTCGGCCAGATCTGGCTGGCCAATCGTCTGCTGAAGGCGCCGGATGCGCAGCCGCGCTGGGCCGGGGCCGGCATGGACGAGCCTGTATCCGCCGAGGACGATGGGGATGATGCCCAGGCCGCGCTGCGGCCGATCAGCAATATCGTGTTCATGGGCATGGGCGAACCCCTGCTGAACTATGGGGCTTTGCTGCCCGCGCTGCGGGCGCTGCTGGATGATCATGGCTATGGGCTGTCGCGCCGCCGGGTCACGGTATCGACTTCGGGCGTGGTGCCACTGATCGACCGCCTGTCGGCGGATTGCCCCGTTGCGCTGGCGGTTTCGCTGCATGCCAGCAACGATAGGCTGCGAGATGAACTCGTGCCTCTGAATCGCAAGTATCCTTTGGCTGAACTGCTTGCCGCCTGTCAGCGCTATCTGAAGGTGGCGCCGCGTGATTTCATCACTTTCGAGTATGTGATGCTGCGGGACATCAACGATTCGGTGCGTCATGCGCAGGAGCTGGTGGCGCTGGTGGCCGATGTGCCCTGCAAATTCAACCTGATTCCGTTCAACCCGTTTCCGGAATCCGGGCTGCTCCGTTCGACGGACCGATCGATCCGGATGTTTGCGGACGTGCTGCAGCGTGCCGGGATCGTGACCACCATCCGGCGTACCCGGGGTGATGAAATCGACGCAGCCTGCGGCCAACTGGCGGGTGAAGTGGTCGATCGGACGCGGCTGCGCGAGCGCAGCATTCGCATCCATCGTCCGGCACGCGCCAATCCGGGCGCGGTACAGGCGGGATGATTTCGATGAATACGACAATGAGGCATGAAGGGATGAAAGGCGTGATTGCACAGACGGGTCGGCGTTGGGTGGGGCATTCGTCGGCGCTGGTGCTGGCGGTTGCACTGGGGCTGGGCGGCTGTGTCACCACCGAGACCGTCAACAACGGTGATTCCTCGCCTGGTGCATCGGGTGTCAGCAGCAAGCGCACGCCCGCCGAGGAAAAGCGCAACCGGGCGAAGATCCGGCTGGATCTGGCCTACGCGCACTACCAGCAGGGCAATATGCCGCTGGCGCTGCAGGAGGTCGACAACGCGCTGAAGATCGATGGGGATTACAGCGCGGCCTATGGCATGAAGGCGCTGACCTACGCGGCGATGGGCGACCGGGAACAGGCCGATGCCAGCTTCCAGCAGGCGCTGAAACTCGAACCGAAGGATGCCGAGCTGAACAACAACTACGGCTGGTATCTGTGCAAGACCGGCCGGCAGCGCGAGGCGATCCGGTATTTCGAGGTGGCGGCGGCCGATCGGCGCTATCCAACCCCCGCCAAGCCCTTGCACAACGCCGGCATCTGCCTGAAGGCGATGGGTGACGAGCAGGGCGCCGAGGATTATCTGCAGCGTGCTTTCAACGTCGATCCCTCGAACGCCGTGGCGATGTACAACCTCGGTGTGCTGTATGTCGAGCGGGGCAATTATCAGCGGGCGAAGTTCTATTCCGATCGGCTGCTGTCCACCTACAACCCGACCGCCGAAACGCTGTGGCTCGGCATCCGTGCCGCGCGTCTGGGCAAGGACACGCACAACGAGGCGCGTCTGATCCAGCAGCTGCACACCCTGTTCCCGCGCTCGCCCGAAGCGGCGGCGCTCGATCGGCACAGCCAAGATGGCGGCTACTGATTGGGCGCGGCCCGAGCCTGGACGGATCGCACGACCGGCCGATCTGCTGGCTGCCCGGGAAGCCCGCGGCTGGAGCCGCCTGGATGTCGCCCGCCAGATAAAATTCCAGGTCCGGCAGATTGCCGCGCTGGAGGACGGGCGCTTCGATGATCTGCCCGGGCGCGCCTTCGTGCGGGGTGCGCTGCGCAGCTACGGCAACCTGCTCGAAGCGGATGTCACGCCGCTGCTCGATGCGATCGGCGGCCATGCCGAGCCGGCCGCGCTGACCGTGCCGCTTCGGCATTCGGTGGCGGCACGCATGGCCGAGCTGGACGTGGAGTTCGAGCCGACCGTGACCCAGGGGCGCCATGCGAGCATGGCCTGGGGCGTGGGGGGCGTGCTGGCCGTGATCGCGTTATTGGTTTATTTTGGAGGGGCTGCTTCACTCGAGCAGGCCGAACGATGGTTCAATAGCGCCTCCGACCCCGGCGAGGCGCTGCCTGCCGCGGCGCAGGCGGCTGGCCCCGGCAAGGGGTTGGTGATCGAGGATGTGAACTGGGCCGTGCCTGCTTCCGTCCAGCCTTTCGAGGTGCAATCGCCGGCCGCTGGCGTGGGCGCGTCCGCCGCTGCGGAGCGCATGGCGCCCGCCGTGGAAAGTGCCGGACTGCAAGTGGCCAAGCCGAACGCCGCCTCCCGTTGATTGTTGCTTTTGTTCTGACAGATGACTGAAGATTCGGGCCTGGCCCCGTTCCCTGCTGATTCCTTGGATCTGGATGCTTCGCCGATGCCGGTGGGGCCAGCCAACCGTCGTCGTACCCGGCAGGTGCGGGTTCGATGGGCCGACAACCAGGTGGTGATCGGCAGCGAAGGGCCGGTGGTGGTCCAGTCGATGACCAATACCGACACGGCCGAAGCCATCGCGACGGCCATCCAGGTCAAGACCCTGGCACAAGCGGGCTCCGAGCTGGTTCGTATCACGGTCAATACTCCCGCTGCGGCGGCCGAGGTGCCCGCCATCCGCGAGCAGCTCGACCGGATGGGTGTCCATGTGCCGCTGGTGGGCGATTTCCACTACAACGGCCACAAGCTGCTGACGGATTTTCCGGAGTGTGCGGCGGCGCTGTCCAAGTACCGGATCAACCCGGGCAACATCGGCAGCAGCTCGCGGCGCGATGACAACTATCGGCGGATGATCGAGGTGGCCTGCGAGCACGGCAAGCCGGTGCGGATCGGGGTCAACTGGGGCTCGCTCGACCAGTCGGTGCTGGCCCGGATGATGGACATGAACTC